>CAZYJP010000178.1:0-5445 GCA_964647795.1 uncultured Thermodesulfobacteriota bacterium | reverse complement strand
ATCGCACCGTCGCTGATCCGGAGCAGCGGCCGTTGGGCTGCCTCGAGGATCAGCGCCACGGCGGGCTATCCCGGCAGGCCGGGCTTGCGCCTCATCGCCGCGGCGGTTCCGGCCAGGATCGCCATGCCGCCGCCGCCGCTGCTCTCGAGTCCGGCGTGGGCGGTCTGTCCCGACGGTTCGATCGCGGCGAGGATCTGTTGCTGTCCGGTCACCACCGCCTCCACCGGTACCCCCGTGGCCGCGATGCGACGCGCGTCGTTCTCGGTCTGGACGTCTCCCTCGACCACCCCGACCCGGAGCCGGGTCGCGAGCTTTCCCAGGGTGGCCTCCAGCAGCGCGGTCTTCCCCGTCCCCGGGCTCGAGATCAGGTTCACGGCATAGGCACCGGCTCGGCGGAACCGCTCGCGGTTCCCCCGGGCGAGGGCGTCATTGCGCTCCAGAACCCGGCGCTCGACCGCGATCTCCCTCACGGACCTTCCACCTCGATCTCCGCCAAGGTCAGTTCATCGCCCGCGACGAGCTCTGCACCCAGAACCCCGCAGTGTGGGCACGGCTCGAGATACCCGCCGGCCGCGTACTCCCCGCCACAGGGCCCGCAGCGAAAGGTGGGCTCCACCAGATCGATCACCAAGCGGCACCCCTCCAGGGGTGTCCCCTCCCCCACGATCCCCAGGGCGAAGCGGAGGCTCTCGACCTCGACCCCCGACCACCGCCCCACCCGGAGGCGCAGACCCAGGACGCGTACCGCCCCGGCAGCCTCGGCCTCCTCCGCCGCGATTCGGGCCACCTCGGCCGCGATGCCGGTCTCGTGCAGAGCCTCCTCCTCGGTGGACCCGTCGGTTCGGGTTTGCGGCTGTTGCCCCCAACCCATGGACGCGCTCGCCTTATAGGCCGCAGGCCGAGGACGTGTCAACGAGGGGCCCCTTGCTCCCCTTGTGCCCGAAGAGAGCAGGGACGCCCCTCCTTTTCCGCGATCCCCACGACGGGTCGGCCTGGGCTCGCTTTCCGCGGCCTTCCCCGGGCCGGGACCCTGTGGTATAGGACACCGGCCCCACGGGCGGATTGCCGGGGGCACAGCGGCAGCCCACAGCCCCGGAGGAGGTCGAGATGGCCGAGCTCAAGCAGATGTACCGCACCGTGATGGACGACCACTTCCCCGACCGGCTGACCATCACCTTCGGAAACCAGACCCTGGTCTACCGGAAGCGCACCTGGAAGCTCCCGGACGAGTCGGGCCTGATGGAGAAGGGACTCCGATACGGCGAGAACCCCGGCCAGGAGGCCGCGCTCTACGAGCTCGTGCGGGGCAACCTGGCGCTGGGGGAGTGCCGGTTCATCGAGCCCGGGCTTGGCCTCGTCTCGGCCCTCACCGAGGAGCACATGCTCCAGGCCGGAAAGCACCCGGGGAAGACCAACCTCACCGACGTGGACAACGGCCTGAACATCCTCAAGTACCTCACGGACCGCCCGGCGGCGGTGATCCTCAAGCACAACAACCCCAGCGGGGCCGCCGAGGCGGACACCCTGGAGGAAGCCTATTTGCGGGCCAACCGCGCAGACCGGATCGCCGCCTTCGGCGGCGCCCTGGTGGTGAACCGGGCCCTGGACCGCACGGCGGCCGAGGCCGTGGCGGAGAACTATCTCGAGGTCGTCGCGGCCCCCTCCTACGAGGAGGGTGCGGTGGAGATCCTCCGGCAGCGCAAGGACCTGAGGATCCTGGTCGTCCCCCGTCTGGACCGGCTCGCCGAGTACCGCCCCCGCCGCTTCGTCGAGTTCAAGTCCCTGGTGGACGGGGGTCTGATCGTGCAGCAGTCCCCGCTCAACGCCGTCACCCGGGTAGACGACTTCCTGCCGGCCGTGGCACGGGTGGACGGCGCCGAGATCGGGGTGGCGCGCCAGCCCACCGGGGCGGAGCTCGCCGACATGCTCTTCGGGTGGTGCGTGGAGCAGGGCGTGACCTCAAACTCGGTGCTCTACGTCAAGGACCGCTGCACGGTGGGCATCGGGACCGGGGAGCAGGACCGGGTCGGCGTGGCAGAGATCGCGGTCTACAAGGCCTACACCAAGTACGCCGACGCGCTCTGCTTCGACCGCCACGGGGTGCCCATGAAGGACCTGGAGCTCCGGGCGTCCCGGGGCGAGGCCGATCCGGAGGGAGTCCACGAGCTCCGTCGGCAAGCGGCAGAGGCGAAGGGCGGGCTCATCGGCTCGTCCATGATCTCCGACGCCTTCTTCCCCTTCCGCGACGGCGTAGACGTGGGGCTCCGGGAGGGGGTGAGCGCCGTGTGCCAGCCCGGCGGCTCCAACCGGGACGCCGAGGTGATCCAGGCCGTGAACGAGGCCGGAGCGACCATGGTCTTCACCGGCCAGCGGTGCTTCAAGCATTAGGCGCCCGGTGAACCGTCGCGTGACCCGTGAACGGTTGCGCCGGGGCGCCGGAAGACCCGGTCCCCCGGGGTTCCTGCCATACCTTGCGTCCCAGCATCCTCGCGTCCCAGGGGAGATCCCGACGCACGTCTCCCAGAAGGCCTCCCGATTCAGCGAGTCGGTCATCCGCGAGATGACCCGCCGGGCTGCGGCCCACGGCGCGGTGAACCTGGCCCAGGGGTTCCCCGACTTCCCCTGCCTCCAGGAGCTCAAAGACGCCGCCTGCCGGGCCCTGCAGGCCGACGTGAACCAGTACGCGGTCACCTGGGGCGCCAAGGTCTTTCGGGACGCCCTGGCCGCGAAGACCCGGCGCTTCCAGGGGCTGGAAGTGGACCCCGAGGCCGAGATCACCGTCACCTGCGGGTCCACCGAGGGCATGATCGCGACCCTCCGCCGCGACGTCGAGCTCCCGGCAGAGGTCGGCGACGGGTGTTGGCCCTGAGGAACCCTCGTCGCTCCGTCGCCGGTTCAAACAGACCCCGGCCGACCTGCCACGCCACGCATGTCGGGCTCGTTTCTCACCCCCTTCTCCGCCCCGGAAGCGTGAGGGCCGCTCCCGCGGGCACCGGCTCGGACTCGACTCAGGGTTTCGTCTCGAGGTCTGTCTCCGCCTTCTCCCAGCTTCCCTTGAGAGCGTCGTAGGCGTCGGCGAAGCCCCTCTTCGTCCGCTCCCACGCGTCCGTGGAGCTGTGCTTTAGGCCCCCGTACCACTCCGCCACGGTGTTGCGCTGCCTGCGAAGAGCCTCGAGGGTCGCGGCCGCCTTCTCCCGGGCCGCCTCGTCCATCTCCGCCCACTTGGCCTGGGTCTGCTTCTCCAGGACGTCCAGGCGGGCGTCCAGGGCGTCCAGGGCGGCCTTGGTCTTCCTGACCGCGTCGTCCCGCTGCTCCGCCGAGTATTCGCGGAGGGCACGAGCCGATTCGGCCAACTGCTCCTTCACGTCCTCGAACGTGGTCTTGTCGGCGGTCTCCTGCGAGGAGAACGCCGGAGGGACCGATCCCAGGAGGGCGATACCGGCCAGGGCGGCGAAGAACGGTCTCCAGATGATCTTCCCCATGCTGAAACCTCCTGTGAGGTCGTGACGAGGCGGCCGGAAGCCGACGGACCGACGCCGAACCGGGCGTCAGCTCGCGGCGTTTTTGAGGAAGGTGCCTGCCCGGTACTCTTCGAAGGCCACCCGCAGTTCCTCCTGCGAATTCATCACGATGGGACCATACCAGGCGACGGGCTCCCCCAGGGGCCTTCCCGATACGAAGAGGAAACGGACCGGGTCCCGGTCGGCGGACACCGTGACGTCTTCCCCGTCACCGAAGAGAACCAGGGAGCCGTCGGAGAGGGCCGGGTCGCGCTCCAGGTCGAAGTAGTTCACCCCCTCGGCCTCGTAGGAGAAGGGCTTCCGCTCTTCGCAGAAGAAAGCACGGCCCTCGGTCACGTAGGCGAACGCCGTGTGGCCGGGCGTGGTGGTGTGGGACCAGGAGGCGCCGGCCGGGATGCGCACGTCCAGGTACTCGGGGTCGATCACGATGTCGTGCACCGGCCCTCGGACCTCACCCACCCGGCCGCAGATCACCTTGACTTCGACCCCGTCGGGCAGGGAGGCGTTGGGAATCTGGGCACTGCTCACGTCCCGGTAGCGCGGTTCGATCATCTTCTCCGAGGCCGGCAGGTTGGCCCAGAGTTGGAAGCCGAGCATCGCACCCTGGGGGTCGCCCTTGGGCATCTCCTGGTGGACGATGCCGCTCCCGGCAGTCATCCACTGGACGTCGCCCGCGTGGATGACCCCCCGATTGCCGAGACTGTCGCCGTGTTCCACCTCGCCGCCGATGACGTAGGTGATGGTCTCGATGCCCCGATGGGGGTGCCAGGGGAAGCCCGGCAGGTAGTGCGCGGGTTCCCGGGACCGGAAGTCGTCGAGGAGCAGGAACGGGTCGAAGAGCGGCACCTGGCTGAAGCCGAAGGCCCGCTTCAGGTGCACCCCTGCGCCTTCGATGGTGGGTTTGCTCCGAAAGACCTTCCGGATTCGTCTGGTCATCACGCGGCCTCGACCCCTCTCTCTCGAGATTCCCGACCCGTCCAGTGTGCCCGACTCTCGGCGATCGTCAAGCCGAGGAGGCCGCAGGCGGGCCGCGACCGCACGCCTGGCAAACCGCGGGGCCCCGGCCCGTTACAAAACCGACCGGTCGCGGCAACCGACGATCTCCTGCCGCACCCGGTCCCAGTACCCGAGCCGGAAACGTCCCTCGGGGAAGCCGGGGCCCCAACGGATGCGCTTGAGAAGGTGCCGGAGAGTCTGCATCCTGCCCGTCCTTTCGGGCGGTTCGGAGCCGTGGGCACGCATTGGCCCTCGAGGGTGCCCATCGCGTAGTATACGCCGGCGGCGAGGAACCCCAGCAACGGGGTCTCCCCGCCAGCCATCGCAGGTTCCAAGGCGTGGGCACGGCGCCCACCGGGAGGCGCGTGCGTGGTCGAACGGCGGCGGGCTTGGGCGATCTTCGGCGTTATGTCCCTGATGTACTGCTTTTCGCAGTTCTACCGGGTGTCCACCGCCCTGATCGCCGTGGACCTCGCGGCCGAGTTCGGCCTCGGCCCGGACCAGCTGGCCCTCCTGGGGGGGATGTTCTTCTACGCCTTCGCGCTGGCCCAGTTCCCCCTGGGGCCCGCCCTGGACCGCTGGGGGGCCAGGACGATCGTGGTCTGGGCGGCGGTCCTGTGCGCCCTCGGGTCGGCTCTCTTCGCCCTGACCGACTCCTGGGCCGGACTGCTTGCGGGCCGGGCACTCATGGGTCTCGGGATGGCCCCGGTGCTCATGGGGGCGTTGAAGCTCCTGTCTGAGTGGTTTCCGGCGGGCGCCTTCGGAACGGTGTCCGGTCTGATCCTGTCCCTGGGGACGGTGGGGGCCCTGCTCGCCGCGACCCCGTTGGCCGGACTGGTGGCCTGGCTGGGATGGCGCGGGACCTTCCTGGCCTTCGCCACCCTGACGGTCCTGGCCGCGGGGGCGATTCACGGAACCGTGCGGGAAC
>CAZYJP010000177.1:1518-5460 GCA_964647795.1 uncultured Thermodesulfobacteriota bacterium | reverse complement strand
GCGCGAGGCCGTGCGCCGGGCCGGCGTCGCTCCCGGCGATGTGGAGGAGTGCATCCTGGGCAACGTCCTCCAGGCCGGGCTCGGCCAGAATCCCGCACGCCAGGCGGCTTTGAAGGGGGGGCTCGCACCGGCCGTGAACTCCTTCACGGTGAACAAGGTGTGCGGCTCCGGCCTGAAGGCCGTCATGTTGGCCGCTCAGGCGATTGCCCTGGGCCATGCCGACGTGGTGGTGGCGGGGGGCATGGAGAGCATGTCCAATGCGCCCCACCTGCAGCGCAACCTCCGGAGCGGCGTGCGCATGGGGAACTTCCCCACGGTGGATGCCATGGTCCACGACGGGCTCTGGTGCGCCTTCCACGACGTGCACATGGGCAATCTCGCCGAGTTCACGGCAGAGAAAGCGGGTCTCGGCCGGGAAGAGCTCGACCAGTTCGCCGCGCGGAGCCAGCAGAAGGCGGGCCGGGCCATCGCCGCCGGCGACTTTCGGGAAGAGATCGCCCCCGTGGAGGTGCCCCAGCGCAAGGGCCCGCCGGCACTCTTCGACACGGACGAGCCGGTGAAACCCCAGACGACGGCCGAGGCCTTGTCCAAACTGCGGCCGGCGTTTCAGAAAGAGGGGATGGTGACGGCAGGCAATGCCCCGGGTCTGACGGACGGCGCCAGCGCCTTGGTGGTGACCAGCCGCGAGTATGCCCGGGCAAGGGGTTTGCCCGTTCTCGCCACGATCAAGGAGCAGGCGGCGGCCCACCGGGAACCCAAGGAGGTTTTCTTCGCTCCGATCGACGCCGTGCGGAAGGTGATGGGCCGGGGAGGATACGCCATCGGCGATTTCGATCTGATCGAGGCCAACGAGGCGTTCGCGTCCCAGTGCCTGGCCGACGGCAAGGAGCTCGGATGGGACTGGGATCGGGTGAACGTGAACGGCGGCGCCATCGCCCTGGGACACCCCATCGGGGCCAGCGGCGCCCGGGTGCTGACGACGCTGCTCTACGCGATGAAGGCCAGGGGCGCGGCGCGGGGTCTGGCGACCCTGTGCCTGGGCGGCGGGGGGGCAGTGGCCCTGGTGGTCGAACGGGAGGCTTGACGGTCGGCAGGCGGCCGACCGCTGAACGCTCTGATAGAGGGAGGAAGACATGACGATCGAGAAGGTGGGAGTCATCGGCGCGGGTACCATGGGGCACGGAATCGCCCAAGTGTTCGCGACCGCCGGGTATGCCGTCGTCCTTCGGGACATCTCCGACGAGTTCGTGAAGAAGGGGATCGCCGCGATCGGGAAGAACCTCGACCGCCTCGTGGCCAAGGAGAAGATGACGGCGGCCGAGAAGGACGCGGCCCTCGGGCGCATCCAGGGCGTCACAGCCCTCGAGGCCCTGGCCGGCGTAGATGTGGCCGTAGAGGCCGCGACGGAGAACCTGGACACCAAGCTGAAGATCTTCGAAGACCTGGACCGGATTACCAAGCCGGGGGCGATACTTGCCTCCAACACCTCGTCGATCTCGATCACCAAGATCGGCAAGGTCACCAAGCGGCCCGGCCAGGTCATCGGCATGCACTTCATGAATCCCGTGCCGGTGATGAAGCTGATCGAGATCATCCGCGGGCTGCAGACCTCCGATGAAGTGTACGGAGCGATCGAGGACCTCTCCAAGAAGCTTGGGAAGGTCCCGGTGTGCGTGAACGACAGTCCGGGTTTCGTGTCGAACCGAATCCTCCTGCCCATGATCAACGAGGCGGTCTTCACGCTGTACGAGGGGATCGCGTCTCCCAAGGATATCGACACCGTGATGAAGCTCGGGATGAACCACCCGATGGGCCCCCTGGAGCTTGCCGACCTCATCGGGCTCGACGTGTGTCTCTACATCATGGAGGTTCTTTACGAGGGCTTCGGCGACTCCAAGTACCGGCCCTGTCCCCTCCTGAGGAAGATGGTGGATGCCGGGAACTTCGGACGAAAGACCGGCAAGGGATTCTACGACTACTCGAACTGAGAGAGGGTGCGGCGATGGCCTACGAGAACATACTGCTCGAACAGCCCGAGGCGGGGCTCTACGTGCTCACGGTGAACCGCCCCAAGGCATTGAATGCCCTGAACGTGCAAACTCTCGATGAGTTGGCGGATGCGGTCGCGCAGGTGGATGGCGACTCGGGGGCGCGGGTGCTGCTCGTCACGGGCGCCGGGGACAAGGCTTTTGTCGCCGGCGCCGACATCAGCCAGATGCGGTCCCTGAGCGCCCTGGAGGCCAAGCAGTTCTCCCTCAAGGGGCTCCGGACCTTTCGGAGCCTCGAGAACCTCCGGATTCCCACCATTGCCGTGGTGAACGGCTACTGCCTCGGGGGGGGGTGTGAGCTGGCGATGAGCTGCGACTGGATCCTTGCCAGCGACCGGGCCGTCTTCGGGCAGCCCGAGGTGGGCCTGGGGGTGACTCCGGGGTTCGGGGGCACCCAGCGGCTCACGCGGCTGGTGGGGCGCGCCCTCGCCATGGAGCTCGTGACGACGGCTCGACAGGTGAAGTCCGAGGAGGCCCGGCAGATCGGCCTGGCCAATCACGTGTTCGCGGGGGATGTCCTGATGGAGGAGGCCCTGAAGATGGCGCGCACGGTGGCGTCCAAGGGGCCGGTGGCCGTGCGCCTTGCCAAGGAGGGGGTGCAGCGGGGCCAAGACCTCGACCTCGACAACGCCTGCGTCCTCGAGAGCGAGCTCTTCGGGCTGTGTTTTTCGACAGCCGACCAGAAGGAGGGGATGGGCGCGTTCCTCGAGAAGCGAAAGGCTCAGTTCCAGGGCTCCTGACGTCCCAGGCGATAGCCCTTGAATCCAGGGGGATTTTGTGGTTGGCTGCGGCGCGCTTTCCGGCGGCCGCGAATGGCACCACCCCCAGGAGGGACGGCATGAACTTCGAGCTGGACGACATCCAGACCATGGTGCGTGACACCGCGCGCAAATTCGCGCGGGAGGAAGTCGCCCCCTTCGCGGCCGAGATGGACAAGACCTCCTGTTTTCGCATGGAGCTCGTCCAGCAGATGGGCGAGTTGGGGTTTCTGGGGGTCGCCATACCCGAGGAGTACGGCGGCGGGGGCATGGACTATCGGTGCTACGCCATCGTGGTGGAGGAGCTGTCGGCGGTGTGTGCCTCCACCGGCGTCGTGGTCTCTGCCCACTCGAGCCTTTGCTGCGACCCGATCTTCAAGAGCGGCACCGAGGAGCAGAAGAGGCAGTTCCTCGTCCCTCTGGCCTCGGGCAAGATGCTGGGGTGCCTGGGGTTGACCGAGACCCAGGCAGGTAGCGACGCGGGCAACCAGAAGACCACGGCCGTGCGTGACGGCAGCGAGTGGGTCCTCAACGGCAGCAAGATCTTCATCACCAACGGAGGCCCCGCCGGGGTGGCCGTGGTGATCGCAGTCACGGACAAGACGGCCGGCACCAAGGGGTTGTCGGCGTTCATCGTGCCCGCCGACGCCCCGGGCTACAAGGTGGCCAAGGAGGAACACAAGCTCGGCATCCGGGCCAGCTCCACGGCCGAGCTGGTCTTCGACGAGTGCCGCATTCCCGCCGGGAACCTCCTGGGCAAGGTGGGAGACGGCTTCAAGATTGCCCTTGCGACCCTCGACGGCGGGCGCATCGGGATTGCCGCCCAGGCCGTGGGCATCGCCCGGGGCGCCTTGGCACATGCAACCGCCTACGCCAAGGAGCGGGTGCAATTCGGGCAGTCCATCTCGAACTTCCAGGCCATCCAGTGGAAGCTCGCCGACATGGCCACAGAGATCGACGCCGCGAGGCTCTTGACGTGGAGAGCGGCGTGGATGAAGGACCAGGGCTTCAAGAACTTCAGCAAGGAGTCGGCCATGGCCAAGCTGTTCGCCTCGGACGCGGCGATGAAGGCTACCCGGGAGGCGATCCAGGTCTACGGCGGCTACGGCTACATCGATGAGTACCCGGTGGAGCGG
>CAZYJP010000177.1:0-1508 GCA_964647795.1 uncultured Thermodesulfobacteriota bacterium | reverse complement strand
CGCGACGTGCGGGTGTGCCAGATCTACGAGGGCACGAGCGAGGTGCAGAAGATCGTCATCGCCCGCGCCGTGCTTCGCGATTGAGGTACACGGGGTCACCCCACACAGAGGAGGACATTCGATGAAGATCATGGTGCCCGTGCGGAGGGTCCCGAACCCCGACGTGAAGGTCCGGCTCAAGAAGGACGGAACGGGGATCGAGACCGAGGGAATCAACTTCCTGATCAACAATTTCGACGAGTGGGCCATCGAGGAGGCCGTCCGGATCACCGAGAAGGGCGGGGGAGAGGTCTTCCTGGTCTCCATCGGGGGGCCCGAGAACGAGGAGACCTTGCGGGCCGGCCTGGCCCTGGGCGCGCACCGGGCCTACCTCGTCACGGTGGATCAGCCCTACGAGAGCTCGGTCATCGCCGACATCCTGGCCGCCGTGTACAAGCTCGAGAGCCCCAACCTCGTGATCGCGGGCAAGCAGAGCGTGGACACCGACAACAACCAGGCGGCACAGATGTTGGCGGCCAAGCTGGGCCTCCCCCAGGCGTGCTTCGCCTTCCGGGTGGCCATCGACGGCGGCAAGGCTTCGGTGCAGAGGGAGATCGACGGCGGCCTGGAGACCAAGGAGGTCGAGCTGCCCTGTGTGATCACGGCGGATCTGCGCCTGAATACCCCCCGTTACGCGAGCCTGCCGGCCATCATGAAGGCCAAGAAGAAGGAAGTGAAGAAGGTGACCCTGGCGGATCTTGGGGTTTCGGCGAAGAACCGGACACGGGTCCTGGGGCTCAAGGAGCCGCCCCCCCGCAAGGCAGGCCAGCGTGTGTCGAGCGTGGACGAGCTCGTGGAGAAATTGATCAACGAGGCCAAGGCCCTCTAACAAAACCCCCTTCCCGGGATCGGATCAGCGAAGAGCCTCGGGGAGACGACCCGGAATCACACCGAGAAAACCGCTTTTCTGCTCCGGCGAACACCGGGGCAGGAGCTGACAGACAAGGAGAGACGCGATGTCCATTCTGGTGATTGCCGAGATGCGGGAGGGCGAGGTCCGGCACGCCTCCTTCCCCGCCATCACTGCCGGGAAGAAGTTGGCCGAGCTGCTGGGAACCGACTATGACCTGCTGGTGGTCGGAAAGGGATCCCAGGCCGGCGCCGGCAAGGTCAAGGACTTCGGGGCCAAGACCGTCTACTGGAGCGAGGCGCCCGCGGTGGCCGAGTATACCGCCGAGGGTCACGCGCAGGTGGCCGGCGACATGGTCAAGGAGAAGGGGTACACGGCTGCCCTGGCCGCTGCAACGACCACGGGCAAGGACATGATGCCCCGGATGGCCGCCCTCTTGGACGCGGGGATGGTGAGCGATGTCATCGGGTTCCAGAAGGGCGACGCCGGCGCGGTGTACATCCGGCCCATGTACGCCGGAAACGCCGAGGCGAGCGTGGTGGTGGAGACCCCGGTGCACGTGCTCACCGTGCGCGAGACCGCCTTCGACGCTGCCGCCCCGGGGGGAGTGCCGGGCGCC
>CAZYJP010000176.1:1973-5466 GCA_964647795.1 uncultured Thermodesulfobacteriota bacterium | reverse complement strand
CGTCGCGCGCCGTGAGCCCCCGGCCGGCCAGCCGCTCGAGCCGCGCCAGGGCTTTGCCGTGGTCGGCCCGGGCCCGGGCCAGGGCGAGCTGGAAATTGTAGGAGGCCGCCTGGGTCTCCACGAAGTCCGAGAAGCTCCCCTGACCCTGGCGGTACCAGGTCTCGGCGATCTCCAGGGAGTTGGCCGCCTGGGGGAGGAGCTCGTCCCGGTAGAGGCGCACCAGCCGCCCGGTGTTTCGCACCCGGAAATAGGCCTCCCGCACCCGTGCGCCGGTCTCGTAGACCTGGGCGTCGCGCATGGCCCGGGCGCTCTCGGCCATGGCCCGGGCCTCCGCGACCCTCCCGGCGTTCTTGCCGGGCCACAGCGGCAGGGTCATGCCCACGATGAACCCCACCGAGTCGCGGCCGCCCTTGTCCAGGGGGTCGCGCAGGAGGCCTACGGTGAAGTCCGGCAGCCGCTCGTAGCCCATGAGGCTCTGCGCGGCCTCGGCCCGGTGGATCTGGGCTTCGGCGATCCGAACCTCGTCGCGGCCCTCCCGGGCCAGGACGTGGATCTCTTCGAGCGAATAAGCCAGCGGCAGGAGGGGCTCCTCCTCCAGGGGGCCCAGCGGGGCCCCGGGAGCCCGGCCCATCACCGCGTTGAGCCGGGCGGTCTGGGTCTCCTGGAGCTCCTCCATGAGGAGGGCGTCGTACTGGAGCTGCGCCAACTGGGACTGGGCCTTGGTCACGTCCACCAGGGTGGCCCGGTCCCGGACGAAGCCCGTCTCGGCCGCCTTGCGCAGGTGCTCCAGGAGGCCGAGATTCCCCTCGATCACCGTTCGGGCGTGCCGGACGTAGGAAAGCTCGTGGAAGGCCTCCCGTACCTCCAGGGCCACGTCCCTGGCCTTGCGGTCCGTGTCGAGCCGGGCCACTCGGGCGTCGGCTTCGGCCACGGTCCCGGCCCGGCCGAGCTTCCCCGGAAAGGGCACCATCTGGGTCAAGCGGCCCATCCACATTTCCTCGACGGGATTTCCCTGCTCCAGCATGAGCTCCGGGTCCGGGAGGCCGGTGGCCACCCGGCGACGTTCCACGGCGGCTCGCCACTCGAACCGGGCAGACCGCACCATGGGGCTCGCCAGGGCTGAGTACTCCAAGAGGTCGGCCAAGATCGGTCCCTGGGAGAGGCGGGCCTCGAGCTCCTCCAAGGAGGTCTGTGCGGAAGCCGGGGAAGCGGCGCAGAAGAGCAGGGCCGCCGCGACACCCTGAAAGGCCGCGAAGGCTAGGCGTCGCGTCATGTCGGGCTCCCCTCCCGCCCGGACCGAAGCCGCCGCCTCAGGGCCGCCTCCTGGACCCAGCAGTAGAGCACGGGCACCGTGAACATGGTCATGAGAACGAACATCATGCCCCCCACGCTGGGGATGGCCATGGGAATCATCAGATCCGCGCCCCGGCCGGTGGATGTGAGCACCGGTATCAGGGCCAGGATGGTCGTCCCCACGGTCATGAGGCACGGGCGACACCTCCGCAGCCCCGCCACCACGGTGGCCTCACGAATCTGGGCCACGGTCTCCGTGCGCAGCCTCTCGAAGCTCTGCTTGAGGTAGGTGGCGATCACCACTCCGTCGTCCACCGCGATCCCGAAGAGCGCGAGGAACCCCACCCACACCGCCACGCTCAGGTTGATCGGCCGTAGCTGGAAGAGCTCGCGCACGTGGGCCCCGAAGAAGTGGAAGTTCCCGAACCACTCCTGACCGTAGAGCCAGAGGAGGACGAATCCCCCTGCCCAGGCGACGCCGATTCCGCTGAACACGATGAGCGTCGTGGACACCGACCTGAACTGAAAGTGCAGGATCAGGAAGATGATCCCGAGCGCCACGGGGATGACGATGGACAGGGTGCGGGCGGCCCGGAGCTGCGCCTCGTAGCTCCCGGCGAAGGCGTAGCTCACCCCGGGGGGGATTGCGAGCTCCCCGGCCTCGACGGCGCGGCGCAGGTGGGCCTGGACCGCTTCGACCACATCCACCTCGGCGATGCCGGGCTGGCCGCCGAAAGTGACGTAGGCCGTGAGGAAGGTGTCCTCGCTCTTGATCTCCTGGGGGCCGCGCACGTAGCGGATCTCCGCGAGTTGCCCCAGCGGGATCTGAACGCCGCCCATGCCGGCCACCAGCACCCGCTCGATTTCCTCGATCTCATTTCGGAGTTCCCGCTGGTAGCGCACACGCACCGGGTAGCGCTCCCGGCCCTCCACGGTCGTCGTGACCATCATGCCGCCGATTGCCGAGGAGATCACCTCCTGGACGTCCATCACGTTGAGGCCGAAGCGGGCGATGGCTTTCCGGTCGATGGCGATTTCCAGGTAGGGCTTTCCCACCACCCGGTCGGCGTTGACCGTGGCCGGCACGATCCCCGGTGCCCGCCGGAGCAGCCCCTCCAGCTCCATGGCCACCTGTTCCAGGGTCTCCAGGTCGGGGGCGCGCACCTTGAGCCCCATGGCCGCCCGCATCCCGGTCTGGAGCATCACCTGGCGGGTCTCGATAGGATGGAGCTTTGGGGCCGTGGTGGTGCCCGGGATCTGGGCCACCCGCAAGATCTCGTCCCAGACATCGGAGGGGGAGCGGATGTGGTCCCGCCACTGGCGATAGGGCCGGCCGTCCTCATCGGGGACGAGCCGCCCGGTTGCGTCCCGGACGAACTCGCCCCGGGCCTCGTCGTAGGCGAAGGCCAGCCGCCGACCTGCCTCGTCGGTCGCGTACTCGGGCTTGTAGTCGATGTAGGTCTCGATCATGGAGAGAGGGGCCGGGTCCAGGGCGCTCTCGGCCCGGCCCGCCTTGCCCACCACCGACTCCACCTCCGGGATCGCGGCGATGGCCTCGTTTTGCCGGCTCAGCACTTCCGCAGCCTCGCCGATGGAGGCGTGGGGCATGGTGGTGGGCATCCAGAGGAACGAACCCTCGTCCAGGGGAGGCATGAACTCCCGCCCGAGCCCCGGGAACGCGTGGGTAGCCCAGACCCAAGGGGGCAGGACGCGCACGCGCTGGGCTCCGATCCCCACGGCTTCGGCCGTAGCCGGCACGAACCGGAACACCCGATCGAACCCGAGCCACACGCACGCGCCCGTCAGGAGCAGCAGGAGCGGCATGGACAAGAATGCCAGTTTGTGGTCCAGGCACCAGCGCAGGATGGGGCCGTACGCCCGCTCGAAGAGGCGAAAGAGGAGCAGCACGCCGCCGATCACCACGGCCACGAAGGCCAGGTTGCGGGCCATGCCCCGCTCGGGCCCCAGGGGTTCCCAGGCCGCGGTGAGCACCCAGCCCACCAGGATCACCGCGACGGCGCTCGCGATCCACGGACTCGCCCTTTTCTGCATCGCGGTGAAGGCGGCGGCGGTGGCCGCCTTGCGGGGTGTGAGGCGCCGGGCCCAGTCGGCCCCTTCCTCGGCGTGGAGGTTCCAGAACGCACAGCCGACCAGGGCAATGCCGCCCAGCTCCAGCACCCAGTTTAGACGAATGCCGATG
>CAZYJP010000176.1:0-1963 GCA_964647795.1 uncultured Thermodesulfobacteriota bacterium | reverse complement strand
CCAGGGCAATGCCGCCCAGTATCATCCCGGTCCAGCCCTTGGAGAGCCCCCACGCGAGCACGCCGAGCCCGGCCGCTCCGAGCGCCAGGAGCTGAGCCCTGTGGTGGCGCCGCGCGTCGACCCGGCGGGCTACCAGGAGATGCATCGCCGTGGGCACGATGGTCACGGCCACGACCACCGACGCCAGGAGCACGAAGGTCTTGGTGTAGGCGAGCGGAGTGAACATCTTTCCTTCGGCGCCGGTCATGGTGAAGACCGGCAGGAAGCTCACGACGGTCGTGGCGATGGCCGTTACCACGGCGGACCCCACCTCCTTGGCGCCCCGGTACACCACTTCCAGGCGGTTCTCCTCGGGGGGGGCCTCCTCCAGATGCTTGACCACGTTCTCGCTGACGATGATCCCCATGTCTACGATGGTGCCAATGGCGATGGCGATGCCGGCCAGGGCCACGATGTTCGCGTCGACCCCAAAGGCCCTCATGGAGATGAACCCGCCGAGGACGGTGAGGGGGAGCATCAGGCTCACCACGAGCGAGACCCGCAGGTGCAGCATCATCACGATCACCACGATCATGGTGACCAGAATCTCGTGGAAGAGGGCGTCGTTCAGCGTTCCCAGGGTCTCGTAGATGAGGCCGGTGCGGTCGTAGAAGGGCACGATCGCGACCTGGGTCAGGGTGATCCAGGGGGGCCACTCCTCCCGGGGATGGCCCCGCAGCCACGGCAGCCACTGCCCTTGATCGAGTTCGGGGACATCGAGGAGGAACGCCTCGAAGCCGGCCTCCCGGGCAAAGCGCTCGACCTCGGCCCGGTTCACCGTCTCCCAGTCCACCACGGCCTTGGCGGGGAGGCCCGGGGCGATCTCGGCCGCCTTCTCCTTCACGTGCTGGATGGCCTGCAACGGGTTGTAGCCTTCCCGCACGACCACCACTCCGCCCACGGCCTCGGCGCCGCCTTTGTCGAGCACCCCCCGGCGCTCCGCGGGCCCCAGGCCCACCACGGCCACGTCGCGAACCCGGATCGGGACCTCCCGGGGCCCGGTGCGGACCACGGCCTCCTCCAGGTCGGAGAGGCTTCGGACGAAGCCCAGTCCCCGGATCACGTACTCCACCCGGTTGATCTCGGTGGTGCGCGCCCCCACGTCCAGATTGCTCATCCGCACCGCGTCCAGGACCTGGGTGAGCGTCACCCCATGGGCGCGCAGCGCGTCGGGGTCCACGTCCACCTGGTACTCCTGGACGAAGCCCCCCACGGAGGCAACCTCGCTCACCCCCTCGGCCGAGAGCAGGCCGAAGCGCACGTACCAGTCCTGGGTCGACCGCAACTCGTGGAGGTCCCAGCCGCCGGACGGGTTGCCGTCGGGGTCGCGGCCCTCGAGGGTGTAGAGGAAGACTTGACCCAGGGCCGTGGCGTCGGGCCCGAGGCCGGGCTGGACGTCGGGGGGCAGGCTCCCGGCCGGGAGGCTCGAGAGCCGCTCCAGGATCCGCGACCGGGACCAGTAGAACTCCACGTCTTCCTCGAAGATGATGAAGATCGTGGAGAAGCCGAACATGGAGAGGCTGCGGATGGTCCGGACCCCCGGCACGCCGAGGAGCGTCACGGTGAGGGGGTAGGTGACCTGCTCCTCCACGTCCTGGGGGGAGCGGCCTGGCCAGTCGGTGAAGACGATCTGCTGGTTCTCGCCCAGGTTGGGGATGGCGTCCACGGGCACGGGGTCGCGGGGGAGCCACCCGGTCTTCCAGTCGAAGGGAGCGCTCGCCACGCCCCAGCCGACCACGGCCAGGATCCCGATGAGGACAACCAACTTCTGCTCGAGGCAGAAGCGGATCACCTTGCCCAGGAGGGTGTCTCGGTCGGAAGTCGCCACCCCTCGCTCCTCGCGGCCCGAGTCAGAAGTCACGGAAGAACTCCTCCGCCTCGTCCTCGTCGCGCGCGGGAGCGGGCGCCCCGGGGGCCGGCGCCG
>CAZYJP010000175.1:0-5470 GCA_964647795.1 uncultured Thermodesulfobacteriota bacterium | reverse complement strand
GGCGGTGATCATCCCCGCCACGTCTCCGCGAAGCCACCGGCCGGCCTCGTCGCCGACCAGGGGCCGATCGCCGTCGCCGTCCGTCGAGACCAGGGCGTCGAACCCTCCCTCCGCAGCCCAGAGCCGGGCGAGCTCCTCGTCCTCGGGCCGGATGGCCTCGGTGTCCACCGGGAGGAACCGCTCGCTCCGGGCAAAGGGCTGCACTCGGGCGCCCAGCCCGGCAAGGATGCGGCAGACGAGCCCCCGGCCCACGGCCGAGTGCTCGTACACCCCCACCCGGAGACCCTCGAGGCAGCCGGGGGGAAAACCCCGGAGATACCGCCGCACGTAGCGCTCCTCCGCCTCCGGGCAGGGCGGAGGCAGGGCCCCCTGGCCGGGTTCCCGCAGGGCCCCGGACGGATCGAACCGGACCTCGGGCAGACACACGACCTGCTCGCGGATCCCGGCCTCGTCCCCCTTGAGGATCTCCCCCCCGACCCGCGTGAACTTGATGCCATTTCGGTCCTCCGGGATGTGACTGCCGGTGACCATCACCGTGGGAATCCCCTCCTCCATCCCGAAGAGGGCCAGGGCCGGAGAGGGCAGCCGGCCGCAGTGGACCGGCTCGCACCCCCCGTCACGGACCGCGGCCGCCACTGCCCGGAGGATGCGGCCGGTGCTCGGCCTCAGGTCGCCTCCCAGGGCCACCCGGGTGCCCCGCCCGACCTCACCGCAGCCGGCCAGGTATTGCAGAAACCCGGTTGCACAGGCGTAACAGATCCGGTCGGTCATGTCTGCGACTCGGCCCCGCGCTCCGCTGGTGCCGAAGGCCACGCCCGTCGCGGCCATGAGGTCGCCCACCCCCACCCGCTGCGATTCTCCTGCCATGCGTTCCTCTCGTTCCCCGCGCACCACCGCGCCCCTGCCGAGTAGGCCCCGAGCCTTCCAGGCCCTACCGACCGAAAATCGCACCGATCCCGAAGCGCACCCGGGGCTCGGAAACGGGGTAGTCCCGGGGCCAGAGGTGGAGTTGCTCCACAGCGACCAGCCCATAGGTGTACTCCGCCTCACCCACCTGTCCCTGCAGGGTGCCCCGGACCGTTCCCACCACGGTGACCATCCGCCCGGGCGCGTACTCCGCGGGATCCAGGTACCCGCTCCAGCGGGCCACGAAGCGGCCCAAGGGGGTGCGGCCGGTGCGCGGCTCCCCGCCTCGGGTCAACGGGTAGGCCAGGATCTCGAGGTCGGTGTCGTCCGGGCGGTTGGTCGCCTGGACGAGAAGCCCTCCCCATTGGACGGTGCGGCCCTCTGCCCGGGACGGCTCGGCGCCCACGTCCCAGGGGACGAGGGCGGGGTCCACGCGGGACGTGTCGAACCGGGGTCCGGCACAGCCACCCAGGAGAAGCGCCAGGATCAGGGACCGTGCCAGGCGCCGAAAGAGCGGCATCCACCTCTGGGATCGCGACATGGGTCTCCTCCGATGGGGCAGCCTCCGGGCGGCCGCAGTATACCAAGAGCCTCCGGACCCGCACGCTCGCGGTCTCGGTCCCGCTCGCGAGCCCTGCGACTGGCGGCGGGGATCGGAGTGGGGCGGCGGGCCGTGTTGGCCGGATTTTTCTGGACAAGGAGTGCAGAAACCGTCTATACAATCGCCATGAGGTGGCAGTCCGGCACCGAAGAGGGCGAGATACCAGCATGAACACTCGGCGTTCCTTTTTCTTCGGCTTCTACTTTTGGGGCTTTCCCTTTGGAGGGCTGCCCAGGGGCCGGGGTATGAGGTAACGTCGGAGCGAGATCAACCCATACACGGCCACGGGCAGCGAGAGCGCCCGTGGCCGTCTCCGTTTGGGGCCGTGGGCGCAGGAGCCTGCGGCCCCGTTCGTTTCCCCGGTCAGCCGGGGAGGAAGGAGACCCCGTGATCGTCATCCTGAAAAACGAGGTTCGGCCCGATTCGGCAGAGATGCTGCAACTCGAGGCCGTGGCGAGCCGCTACCCGGACCTCGCCCTGCGGCTGCACAACGTGGAGGGCTCGCTCCAGGCGCTCAGCGAGGTCTACGTCTTCGGCCCCACTCGCCAGGTGCCGACGGGAGCGTTCGAAGAGCTGCCGTTCGTCCAGCGGGTGATCCGCGTGAGCTCCAAGTATCGGGTCATCGGCCGCCACGACGGCCAGGCCGAGCCGGTGGGGTTCGGGTACAGGGGGCTCACCTTCTCCCAGGACAACCTTCACGTCTTCGCCGGACTGTGCGCCGTGGACACCCGGGAGCACGTGGAGACCATGCTGGCGGCACTCCGGGCAGCGGGGCTCAAGACCGCCCGCATGGGGGCCTACAAGCCCCGCACCTCCCCCTACGACTTCCAGGGGCACGGCCGGGCGTGCCTGCCCTATGTATTCGAGCTCGCCGGCAGGTATGGGATCGAGGTGATCGCCATGGAGGTGACCCACGAGTCCCACCTGGAGGAGATCTCCGACGCCCTCCGGGAGGCCGGCCAACCCACCGGGGTCATGGTGCAGATCGGCACCCGAAACGCCCAGAACTTCGAGCTCCTCAAGCACGTCGGCCGCCAGACCGAGTTCCCGGTGCTCTTCAAGCGGGGCATGGGGATCGACCTGGAGGAGAGCCTCAACGCCTGCGAGTACGTAGCCACCAACGGCAACCACCGGATCGTATTCTGCCTGCGGGGCGTGAAGACCAACCTGGGGGACCCCCACCGGAACCTGGTGGACTTCAGCCACGTGCCGGTCGTGAAGCGCCAGACCCGGCTCCCGGTCTGCATCGACCCTTCCCACTCGGTAGGCCGGCGCCTCGTGGCCACCGACGGCGTCCTGGATGTCTGGCACGCCATGGCCCAGGGGGTCATCGCCGGCGCCAACATGATCCTGGTGGATTTCCACCCCCGGCCCGAGGCCGCCCTGTGCGACGGGCCGCAGGCACTCCGGCTGGATGAGCTGGACGCGTTCCTGGAGGACGTACACATCTGTCGGGAGGCCTATGAGAAGCGGGTCTCCGCGAGGGTGCGCGCCACAACGAGCCGAGCCCTCGCTGCGTGAGCCCCGGGCATCCGGCCCGAGCTCTCGGGAACGGGGGGCGGTGGGAAGGGGATGTCCGCGGGGCCCGCCCCGCGGCAGACCCGGCCTACGGTCCCCCTGCGGTCATGAGGAGGTACGCCTCGATGAACTCGTCGAGATCGCCGTCGAGCACCCGTTGGACGTTGCCCTCCTCCAAGTCGGTGCGGTGATCCTTGATCTTCTGGTACGGTTGGAGCACGTAGGAGCGGATCTGGCTCCCCCAGGCGATCTCCTTCTTCTCCGCTTCCAGGGCGTCCCGCGCCCTCTCCCTCTCCTGACGCTGCTGGTCGAGGAGCTTGGCCCGCAGGATGCGCAGGGCGTTGGCCCGATTCTTGTGCTGACTGCGCTCGCTCTGACAGGCGACCACGATCCCGCTCGGGAGGTGGGTGATCCGCACCGCCGACTCGGTCCGGTTCACGTGCTGCCCCCCTGCCCCGCTCGCCCGGTAAACGTCTACCTTCAGGTCCTTGTCGTCCACCTCCACCTCGGCCTCGTCCGCCACCTCCGGATAGACGCTCACGCTGGCAAACGAAGTGTGGCGGCGGGCCTGCGCGTCGAAGGGGCTGATGCGAACCAGGCGGTGGACGCCGGCCTCGGCCTTGAGGTAGCCGTAGGCATACGGTCCGGCAACGGTGAAGGTGGCGTTCTTCATTCCCGCCTCGTCCCCCGGCAGGAGGTCCACGACCTCGCTCTCGTACCCGCGGCTCTCCGCCCAGCGAAGGTACATGCGCAGGATCATCTCCGCCCAGTCTTGGGCCTCCGTCCCCCCCGCCCCGGCATTGACCGCGACGATCGCGTTGCCCTCGTCATCGGGACCGGAGAGCATCTTTCGCAACTCAATGGCACGAACCCCGGCGTCGACGGCCTCGAGCCGCCGTTCGGTCTCCTCGCGCAGCGAGGGGTCTTCCTCCTCCTCGAGCAGTTGGAGGGCTACCCCGCAGTCCTCCACCTGGCCCCGGAGTCGCCGCCAGCCGTCCACCTCGGCGCGCGCCCGGTTCCGCTCCTGACCCACCGCGGCAGCTGCCTCGGGGTCGCTCCAGAAGTCGGGTCGGGACATCCGGTCGTCCAACTCCTCGGCTCGCTTCTCCTTGGCACCGAGGTCAAAGATGCCTCCACAGGTCTTCGAGGCGGTCTTGGAGCTCTTCGATCTTATCGTGGATGTCCATGGCGGCGTCACCTCTGTGGGTCCGGCCCCCCCGGGCTTCGCAAGCGCAGCAGCGTAACAGAAAGCCCGAGGAGAGCCAAGACGAGGCAGGTCGGCCAGATCCAGGGCCGGATCCGGTGCTGGGGGGTCCGATGGGGGCCGGAATAGGGGATCTCCACCGACAGCACGTCCGGCACCTGGAGCGGTGTGGCTCGGAGCAGGCGGCCCGTCGGGTCGAAGACCGCGCTCACCCCGGTATTGGCCGCCCGCAGCAGCGGCACTCCCACCTCGGCAGCACGCCACGCCGCGAAGGCCAGGTGTTGGTGGGGACCGGGCGTGCGGCCGAACCACCCGTCGTTGGTGACCACCACGAGCACCTGGGCGCCCCGGGCCGCCAGCTCACTTGCGAATGAGGGAAAGATCACCTCGAAGCAAACCAGCGCGCCGAGAGTCGGGAGGCCCGGCTGCCGCGGAAGGGGTGCCACGGAGGGCCCGGAGGTGAAGTCTCCTGCCCCTGCCACGAGCTTGTCCAGGAACGGCAGGTATCGGCCAAAGGGTACGTACTCCCCGAAGGGGACGAGGTGCACCTTGTCGTAACGCCCGGCGATCCCGCCGTCAGGGCCCATGAGGAAGACCCCGTTGCGGTACTCCACCTCGGCGCCGCGACGCTCATAGGCCGGGGCGCCGAAGACCAGGTATGCATCCAGTTCGCGGGCCAGAGCCTCGAGGCCCCGCCGTTCCGGACCGGGGTCCTGAACATACAGCGGTACGGCCGTCTCGGGCCACACATACAGCTCGGGTCCCGACTGGGCCGCAACGCGCGAAAGGTCCGCGTAGATCCCGAGGGTGGCGCGCCGGAACGCCGGGTCCCACTTCTGGGCCTGCTCGATGTTCCCCTGGATCACGGCCGCCCTGAGTCGGCCCTCCTCATGGGCCAACGGCGCCGGGAGGGAGCACAACCAGGCCGCGACCGCACAGGCACCCGCGGCCACAACGAGCGGAGCGGGATGGACGGGGATGCGCCTCCCCCACCGCAACAGGCCCCAGGCGGCTGCAGTCCCCAAGGTTCCGATCAAGAAACGCACCCCCTCGATCCCCACCCAGGGCGCCAGGGCCAGGGCCCACTGCCACCGCCAGAGCGCCTGGGGCAGATCTCCCCAGGGAAAACCGGTGAGCAGGGCACCCCTCAGCCCTTCCAGGCCGACCCAGAGGAACGGGGCCAGGACCAGGGCTGCAGCGGGACTCCGACGGGACGCCGCGGCCACGGCTGCGGCGGTCGA
>CAZYJP010000174.1:0-5491 GCA_964647795.1 uncultured Thermodesulfobacteriota bacterium | reverse complement strand
CGGCGACGGGCCTTCCCGGGGAGGCCCTGGGGGTGGCCCTCGAGGTCTCCGACCCGGAGAGCGTGGCGGCGGCCGTCACCCGGGTGTTGGCGGCCTGGGGGCGGGTCGACGTGCTGGTGAACAACGCCGGCATCACCCGCGACAACTTGGCCCTGCGGATGAAGCTCGAGGACTGGCGGGCGGTCCTCGACGCGAACCTGACCGGCGCGTTCCTGTGCACCAAGGAATGCCTGCGGCACATGGTGAAGGCCCGCCGGGGGGCGGTGGTGAACGTGTCGAGCGTGGTCGGAGGGCTCGGCAACCCGGGCCAGGCGAACTACTGCGCCTCGAAGGCCGGGCTGGAGGGCATGACCCGGAGCCTGGCCCGTGAGTATGCAAACCGAAGCATTCGGGTCAATGCCGTGGCCCCGGGCTTCATCGAAACGGACATGACCGAGGCCCTGGGGGAGAAGGCCCGGGAGGCCCTGCTGGCCCAGGTGCCCCTGGCCCGCCTCGGGAGTACCGGCGACGTGGCCGAGGCCGTCGCCTTCCTGGCGTCGGACCGCTCCGCCTACATCACCGGCCACGTCCTGCACGTCAACGGCGGCATGTACATGGGTTGAGCATCGGGCAGACCCTAACCGAGAGAGAGGGAACATGAGCGCGAACATCGAGGAAACCGTCAAGAAGATCGTCGCAGAGCAACTCGGCGTGGACATCGAGAAGGTCGTCAACGAGGCGAGCTTCATTGACGACCTGGGTGCCGACAGCCTCGACACCGTGGAGCTGGTCATGGCCCTCGAGGAGGAGTTCGACCAGGAGATCCCCGACGAGGACGCGGAGAAGATCCGCACGGTGCAGGACGCCATCAACTATATCCAGGAGCGCATGGCCGCCTGAGCCCCTGGCAAGGCGCGACGTGCAAAGACCATTAGGGAAGAGAGCCAGGGCCGACCTGGCTCTCTTCCCTAAGTGAATCCGTCCCCGACGGGTTCAGGAGGAGAGTGGTGACCAGACGAGTGGTCGTGACCGGCCTGGGGGCCGTGACGCCCCTGGGCATCGGCGCAGAAGAGAGCTGGAAGGCGTGCCTCGCCGGGAGGTCGGGCCTCGGCCCGATCACCAAGTTCGACGCCGCGGGCATGAAGACGCAGATCGCGGGGGAGGTCAAGGGGTTCGACGGGTCCCTGTACGTGGACAAGAAAGAGCTCAAGAAGATGGACCTCTTCATCCAGTACGCCGTGGCGTGCTCGAAGCTGGCCCTGGAGGACGCGGGCTACCAGGTCCCCGAGGACGGGGCGGACCGGGTGGGCATCTCCATCGGCGCAGGGTTGGGGGGGCTTCCCGAGATCGAGGTCCAACACAAGAACCTCCTGGAGTCCGGGGCCCGGCGGGTGAGCCCGTTCTTCATCCCGTCGGTCATCGTGAACCTCGCGCCGGGGTACGTCTCCATCTGCACGGGCGCGAAGGGGCCCAACATCTCCATCGTCACCGCCTGCGCCACCGGCGCACACTCGGTCGGCGAGGCGTGGCACATGATCCGCAGGGGCGACGCGGACGTGATGATCGCCGGAGGGGTGGAGTCCACCATCACCCCCCTGGCGGTGGGCGGCTTCAACGCGATGCGGGCCCTCTCCACCCGGAACGCTGAGCCGGAGCGGGCGAGTCGCCCCTTCGACAAGGACCGGGACGGGTTCGTGATGGGCGAGGGGGGCGGCGTGCTGATCCTGGAGGACCTGGACCACGCCCGACAGCGCACGGCCCGGATCTACGGGGAGCTTATCGGTTACGGCGCCACGGCCGACGCGTACCACATCACGGCCCCCGATCCCCAGGGTGACGGCGCCGCCCGGTGCATGGCGATGGCGCTCCGCTCCGGGGGCCTCGCCCCGGAGGACGTGGACTACATCAACGCCCACGGCACGGGCACGCCCTTCAACGACTACTATGAAACCCTGGCCATCAAGCGGGTGTTCGGCGAGCATGCGGGAAAGCTGTGGGTGTCGTCCACCAAGAGCATGACCGGTCACCTGCTGGGAGCAGCCGGGAGCGTCGAGGCGGTCTTCTCGATCCTGGCCCTGCGTGACCGGGTGGCGCCCCCCACGATCAACTACGACACCCCGGACCCCGAGTGCGATCTCGACTACGTCCCGAACCACGCCCGGGACGGGGAGATCGACTGCGTGCTCTCCAATTCCTTCGGGTTCGGGGGCACCAACGGGAGCCTGCTCTTCCGCAAGTTCGAGGGTTGACCGGATGATCCTGATCGCGAGCGACCACGGGGGGTACGAGCTCAAGGAGGACCTCGAGGCGTATCTCCGTGAGCGAGGTGTGGAGGTCCGGGACCTGGGCCCCCCCAACGGCGACCCGGTGGACTATCCGGACTTCGGCCTGGACCTGGCAGGCCGAGTGGGCCGGGGAGAGGCGGAGCAGGGCATTCTCCTCTGCGGTACCGGGATCGGGATGAGCATCGTGGCCAACAAGATCCCCGGGGTGCGGGCTGCCCTGGTGGGCGACGTGTACTCGGCACGCATGGCCCGGGAGCACAACGACGCCAACGTGCTCGTGATCGGGGGCCGCACCACGGGCAAGGGTCTGGCGAGGGAGATCGTGCGGGTTTGGATGGGAAGCCAGTTCGAGGGGGGGCGTCACGCCCGCAGGCTCCGCCGGATTGCAGAGATCGAGGCGGCGCGTCCTCGGGTTCCGGTCCTCGAGGCCGAAGATCCGGAGGTGTGGGGCGCGATCCAGGGTGAGCTTCGCCGGGAGGAGGATGTGGTCGTCCTCATCGCCTCGGAGAATTACGCCTCGGAAGCGGTCCTCGAGGCCCAGGGCTCGGTCTTCACGAACAAGTATGCCGAGGGGTACCCGGGACGGCGCTATTACGGAGGGTGCGAGTTCGCCGACCGGGTGGAGAGTCTGGCGATCGAGCGGGCAAAGGCACTCTTCGGGGCGGAGCACGCCAACGTCCAGCCCATCTCGGGGTCGGCGGCCAACATGGCGGCCTACTTTGCGCTGCTCGACCCCGGGGACACGATCCTGGGCATGGCGCTGGCCCACGGCGGGCATCTGACCCACGGAGCGCCGGTGAGCTTTTCCGGTCGACTCTACCGGGCGGTCACCTACGGGGTCAGCCGAGACACGGCCGCCATCGATTACGATCAGGTCCGGGAGGTGGCCCGCCGGGAGCGGCCCCGTGCCCTCGTGGCGGGAGCGAGTGCGTATTCCCGCACGCTGGATTTCGCGGCGTTCCGTTCGATCGCCGATGAGGTGGGTGCGTATCTGATCGCCGACATGGCCCACATCGCCGGACTGGTGGCGGGGGGAGTTCACCCCAACCCGGTTCCCTTCGCCGATGTGGTCACGAGCACGACCCACAAGACCCTGCGGGGCCCTCGCGGAGGGTTGGTGCTGTGCCGGCAGGAACACGCCGCCGCAGTGGACAAGGCGGTGTTCCCGGGGCTCCAGGGGGGTCCCCTGATCAACTCCGTCGCCGCGAAGGCGGTGGCCTTCCGCGAGGCCCAGGCGGACTCGTTTCGAGCCTACGCACGGCGCATTGTGGACAACGCCTCCCTGCTCGCCTCCGCACTGCAGGCCGCGGGGTACACCGTCGTCTCCGGGGGCACGGACAATCACCTCTTCCTCCTCGATCTCACGGACGCCGGGGTGACAGGCCTCGATGCGGAGCG
Source organism: uncultured Thermodesulfobacteriota bacterium (assembly GCA_964647795.1). GTDB lineage: Bacteria > Desulfobacterota > Deferrisomatia > Deferrisomatales > JACRMM01 > JBFLZB01. The sequence continues at coordinate 1,829 of CAZYJP010000174.1, read as the reverse complement.
GAGTCTTGACCGGGCCGGGGTATCCCTGAACAAGAACGCGATCCCCTACGACATCCGCGGTCCCTTCGTGACGAGCGGCATCCGGATCGGGACGCCCATCGTCTCGACCCGCGGCATGGGCCCGGTCGAGATGGGCGAGATCGCGGGCGCGATCTCGCGGGTGTTGCGAAGCTGCGGAGACGAAGGGGTGGAGACCGAGACCCGGGGCCGGATCCGCGACCTGTGCCGGCGCTTCCCCTTTTACACCCACCTCCTCAGGCCCCCTGTGGGCTCATAGGCTGAAGACGACCATGCCCAGGCCTTCCTGGCAGGAATACTTCACCGAGATCACCCGCCTGGTGGCGAGCCGCAGCACCTGCCGGCGCCGCAGGGTGGGCTCGATCTTGGTGAAGAACAAGCGAATCCTGGCCACCGGGTACAACGGTGCTCCCTCGGGCGTTCCCCACTGCCTCGACGTGGGGTGCCTGCGGGAGGAGATGGGCATTCCCTCGGGCGAGAGGCACGAGCTGTGCCGTGGGCTTCACGCCGAGCAGAATGCCATCCTGCAGGCAGCCCACCACGGGGTCTCCATCGAGGGGGCAGACCTGTACTGCACGAACCTGCCGTGCATCATCTGCACGAAGATGATCATCAACGCCGGGATCCGCCGCGTGTACTACGTGGATGGGTACGCGGATCCCCTGAGCGCCGAGATGTTCCGCACGGCCGCCATCGACCTGGTTCCCCTGGAATCTCCGCCCGGCCCGACGGCGCGGGAAGGACGGGGGCAGTAGTGCGCTGCCCCTTCTGCGGGGAGAAGGAGGATAGGGTCATCGATTCCCGGGTCTCCCGAGAGGGTGAGGTCATCCGCCGGCGCCGCGAGTGCGTCGGGTGCGCCCGCCGGTTCACCACCTATGAGCGGGTGGAGGAGGTGCTCCCCCTCGTGGTGAAGAAGGACGGCAGGCGGGAGGCCTTCGACCGCCACAAGATCCAGGCGGGTCTCCAGAGGGCTTGCGAGAAACGCCCCATTCCGACGGAGGCCCTGGACCGGATCGTGGAGGGAATCGAGACGCGCCTCCAGGAGGAGGGCCGCAAGGAGGTTCCCAGCGGCGAGATCGGGGAGGCGTTGATGGAGTCCCTGCGCGGCCTGGACCCGGTGGCCTACGTCCGTTTTGCCTCGGTCTACCGGCAGTTTCGGGGTGTGGACGAGTTCACCGACGCCCTGCGGGACTTCTTGGAGCGGAAGGAGTCGTGACGGCCGAGGCCGACCGGTTCTTCATGGGGGTGGCACTCGACCTCGCCCGGCGGGGCCTGGGGCGCACCAGCCCGAACCCGGCTGTGGGATGCGTGGTGGCCCGGGACGGCCGCGTCCTGGGCCGGGGCTTTCACCCGGCGGCAGGCGAGCCGCACGCCGAAGTCTTCGCCCTGGCGGAGGCCGGGGGCACCGCCCGGGGCGCTGATCTGTACGTGACCCTGGAACCCTGCTCTCACCACGGGAGAACCCCTCCCTGTGCCGACCGGATCGTCGAGGCCGGGGTCCGGCGGGTTGTGGCCGCGCTGGAGGACCCCAACCCTCTGGTTGCCGGCGAGGGCGTACGGAGGCTTGGGGAGGCGGGCGTAGAGGTGGTCGTTGGGGTGGGGGAGGCTGAGGCCCGGCGCCTGAACGAGGGTTTCCTGCTCTCCGTCCGGGCCCGCCGGGCCTTCGTGCACCTGAAGCTTGCTGCCACACTGGACGGGAAGATCGCCACCCGCACCGGCCACTCCCGCTGGGTGACCTCCGTGGAGAGCCGCCTTCGGGCCCATCGCCTCCGGGATGCCTGCGGCGCGGTCCTGGTTGGGGTCGGTACGGC
>CAZYJP010000173.1:0-5502 GCA_964647795.1 uncultured Thermodesulfobacteriota bacterium | reverse complement strand
CGCGCCGCGCGGCAGCGGGCCGCCGCCCGAGGGTGGTTGGAGGCTCATGGCGCCCATGGTAGCGCAATCGCCCCTGCGGATACAGCCGGGGCGAGGGGCCCATAGATCCCGAACATGGGGCCAAAAAAAGAGAAAACCCGCGTGCCTATTGGCGTTGCGGGCTTTCTTGAAGTGGCGGTCCCTACGGGATTTGAACCCGTGTCGCCGACGTGAGAGGCCGGTGTCCTAGGCCGGGCTAGACGAAGGGACCGATCTTTCTTGGCTGGGGGAGAAGGATTCGAACCCTCATACACAGATCCAGAGTCTGTTGTCCTACCATTAGACGATCCCCCAACGACTCAGGGAGGCAGCTTTATACTGGACCGGTCCGCGGGGTGTCAAGCGGGAACGTCGGCCCGGATTCACCGCCTTCGATCGGGGCGGCAGGCTGTCCTTCCGCGCCGGCAGCCGATCCCGGGTCATCGGATGGGCGTTCTCCGACGCACCCATCGGGTGGCACGCAGAACGCTTTCCCGGACGGTACCGCTGTCGTGGAACGGGCGTCCGCCTCTGCTCCAGGACAGCCAACCGCCCCTGGACGGGAATGAGGGCGGCCCTGCGGCCGGGGCCGCGGGCCGTCATTCCGCGACGGGGCCGGTCCTGTGGGTCCAGAGATTCACGAGGTAGTCCTTCTGCTCCTCGAACTTGACGGCCTGCTCCTCCACCACCTCCTCGGCTGCCTTCGAGTCCATGTCGCGGGTGCGGGTGACGAACGAGGCCACCCGGCCGAGGTAGAGGGGCGTCATGACCGAGAGGAGCTTCATCCGGTGGTCGGCCAGGTGGTGGTACTTCGCGGCGAGCTCGTAGAGGAGCTTCACCCAGACCTCGGTGGTGAACCGGAACTCTTCGGTGGGGAGGGCGTAGGCCTCCTCGAGGGCGGCGAAGACCTCCTCGGAGAAGATCTCCTTCCAGAGGGAGCCGAACAGCCGCATCCCCTCCTGGAACTCGGTCACCATCCTCCCATGGTTGACGACGACGGGTTCGGGTTCCAGGGTCGCCTCCATACCCAGGACCGGCACGGCCTCGCTGCCCCGGATGGGGAGCCAGTAGGCCTCGTGCTCCTCCATGAGGGCGAAGAGCGTGCCGCAGACCTGGCGGAACATGGGTCCGAGCGCCTCCGAGGGATCCTTGGCGTCGTGGATCTTCACCCCGAGGTTCGCCTGGCAGACCTTGGCGCCGGTTCGCAGGGCGGTGGTGGTCATCCAGATGTCGATGCCGAAGCGTGCGATGTCGGTGCCCCACACCTCCTGTTCGAGGTAGTGCTTGGCCATGCCCCTGGAGAAGGCAAAGTCGCCACCGATGGGCTGGCGGATGCGCTTGCCGTAGAGGGTGCGCACCAGGCTGTAGACGATGTTGTTCGTGATCGTGCCGTCGTACTTGTAGCGGGAGTACACGGGGGAGACGAACTCGTAACCCTTTTCGAAGACCGGGTCGAGGAGGTACTTGACCCAGTCGGGGTTGATGCTGCGCAGGTCGGAGTCGACGCAGGCGCAGGCCTTGACCTTGAGCCGGTGGGCGGTCTCGAAGATGGCGCGCAGGGCAGAGCCCTTGCCGCCAATGCCGCGGTAGATGGTGATGAGCTTCTCCTGCCAGGGCTTGAGCTGGAAGTCGAGGACCCGGTCGCGGGTGTCGTCGGTGGAGCCTCCGTCCGCGACCATGATGACGGCCCGTGCGCCCCGATAGTGTACGTTGATCCCGTGGGAGACCATCTGGAGCACGTGGACGATGGTGTCCTCGTTGTTGTAGCACGGGATCCCGACGAGGATGTCGGCCTCCCGGATCTCCTCCAGGCGCTTCTGCACGTAGGGCCTCAGGGCGGTGTCGTAATCGCGGGACATTTACTGCCTCCATGGTTTGGGTTCAAGAGACCGTTCTTCGCGGCCACCCCCTCTCAGGCGGTTTCGTCCACGATCAGGCCGAGGCCCACGCGGAGGCGCTCCAGCCAGAGGGGCAGGTCGTCGGGCTCCAGGGTCTCCTCGTCGACCTCCTCGGCGGTGCCGTCCTCCCCCCCCCGGCGAACTCGCAGGGTGATCCCTTCCTCATCCTCCTCGAGGGTGCAGGTGAAGGGTGCGCCGGCCCGCTGCAGGGATCCGTTGAGCTCGGCGACGGCCTCCGCGAGGAGTTGCCGCCAGGCGTCGTCTTCCGGTCCCCGGGCCCGGCCCTCTTCGCCCCCCTCTTCCCTCCCGGCGCCCCCCTGCCCGGACCCTCGGCGCAGGACGCGGGCACGGGTTTCTCCCGGCTGAACGGGTCTCGGGGGAGCGGCGGCGTGCACGTAGGGGTAGTCCGGCATCCGGGGCCTCGTGGCTCACCAGGTCGCTCCCGGGAACGTGCTCGTGGAAAAAGAGCGCCCGACGAACTTGTACATTTGCGGGGCGACCCAGCGACGCCCCAGCACCCCGTCGTGGATCGCCCAGGAACGCCCCCGTACCGTGTCGGCCATCCAGGGCATGCGAAACGGGCGGGTGCCGTCCATGCGCCTCCGCAGAACCCCCCGGGGCCCGAACTCCCGGTGGATCCACTGGAGCTCTTCCAGCCCCGAGGCGTACGTGAAGCCGTACTGCTCGTACTTGATGGCGTTGTGGTACGCCAGGGGCGCCACGTACAGAATACCGACCCCCAGGAGCTCTGCAAATCTCTCGATCCGCTGGACGAGGGGGCGGAACAGGCGCAATCCCGGCCGCACCTGGTTGGGAGCGAGGCCTGCCGCCAGGGCGCGGAGCTCTTCCCTCAGGTTGCGGCGCGCCGCCCCCAGGGGCAGAGGGGCCCCAGACGGGTCACGGTCCACGTTGTAGCGGGGTTTCCGGGGATCGGAGAGGACGATCCAGGCGGCCTCCAGGTGGCCGAGGTACGTGTCGACGAGCTCCACGGCCAAGGCCGGGTCCTCCGCCTCGGGATCCGGCCAGACTTCCACCCGGAGGGCCGGGGCGCCTGGTACCCGAAGCCACCGGAAGGGGCCCCCCGAGTCTTCGTGCCACATCCCGGGTTCGGGCAGGCCGAAGAGCTCCCGCAGCTCCGACGGGACGAGGAGCTCCCAGTATGGCGTCCGGGCGGGCTCCGGGAGGGACAGGAGCCCGGCGACGGAGGAGGGGCGTTCCTCCGGCGGATGGGAAGACTCGGCCTGCTTCACCGGGAGCACCCCCCAGGGAACGGGTACGGTCCCCCCTCCCGGGCGACGGAACTGCCCCCCCGATGCGTGAGGCAGAGACAGGGGGCTCCCGAGGCTGCGCCCCAGGCAGCGCGAACGCCGTGGGCGCACTCCCCGGGAAGCTGCCGCCCGGGAACCCTCCTCTCGACGCCTCGCGGCATCTCGACGATCAGCCCGGAGGGGGGCCGGAGGGCGGGAGGCTGCGGGGCAGTTCCACCGTGAAACACGAACCCGTGCCGGGGGCCGATTCGACGTATATGCGGCCGCCACACGATTGGAGGAGCCGAAGGGTGATGGCGAGCCCCAGCCCCAACCCCGGCGTGTGTGCCGCGCTGTGCCCCCGCCGAAAGGGCTGGAACAGGTCCTCGCGTTCTTCCTCGTTCATCCCGACCCCGTTGTCGGCCACGGACACCCGCACCCGCAGCTCCTCCTCCGCGATGTCCACCCGAACCCAGCGCTGACTCTTTCCGGGGTCCGCGTAGCGGATGGCGTTGGAGAGCAGATTCTGGAGGATCTGGAACAGCGGGGCCCGGTCGCAGCGAACGGCCGGGGCGTGCGGCGGCAGTTCCACTGTGACCTGGTTCTTCTCGGCCAGCGCTGACAGGTTGTCGTTCACGAGCCGCAAGACGGGAAGGAGGTCCACCTGGGCTGTGGTCCTCGCCGGCTCCCCGGCGCGGGCCAGGTCGCGCAGCCCGTCGACCATCTCTCCGAGCAGGGCGGCGGACGAACCGACGCGGTCCAGGTACATGCGGCCTCGCGGGTCCAGAAGGGCGGAATACTGCCGGCTCAAGAGGTCGGCGAAGCCCTTGAGGCTGACGAGCGGCGTCTTGAGCTCGTGGGCGAGGCGGCTGGCGAAGGCGTCGAGGTCTCGGTTCTCGGCTTCCAGCAGGACCTGGCGTTCCACCGTGTCGGTCTCGTCCAGATACACCTCGATGCGGCCCAGGGAGCGGCCGTCCGCCGCTCGGATCGGCCCGCTGTAGCGACGAAGGTGACGACGGAATGGCCGCAGGACCTCCACGGGGTGGCCGTCCTCCACGTCCGGGGATGGATAGAGGTTGCGCAGGCGCTCCAGGAACTCCTCGGGGTGGGTGGTGGTATCGGCGATCCGGGCGGCGACCTCCGTCCTGGGGCGGCCCAACAGATCGCTCGGCTCCACGCCGAAGAAGTCCTGCACACGGCGGTTGGTGAAACGCACGCGAAGGTCGGTGTCCACGAAGAAGATCGCGGTCTGGGACGCGTCCAGCAAGCCGGAGAGCACCGCGGCGTATTCGTCCCTTTCGCGGTGCGCGGTCTCGCTGGAGGTCACGTCGTGGATCATCACGCACAGGTGACCCGGCTCCTCCCCGCGGGGGCCCACTGGGAAGACCACCCCCTCGAAGAACCTCGGTGCGCACTCGAGACCGGCCCGCCGGGGGTCCCACGAGAAGGCCGGCAGGTCCACCCGTTCCCCGGCGCGCGCCCGGGCGAGGCGCTCGGTCACCCCGACCTCACGAAGCTGCGGGTCCTCGGCGGGGAGGTAGCCGGAGAGGAAGGCGCCGAGGGTCCCCGGCCGGGTTTCCATCCGCTCCAGGGCGCGGTTCCAGCGGGTCACCCGACCTCCGGGGTCCAGGAGCAGGATGGCGAAGGGGTTGTTCTCGAGGAAGTTCTCGAGCATCTCCTCCGCCCGCTGGCGTTGGCGGGCCATGCGGTGTCTTTCCACCGCACTGCGGAGGCGGCGGCCGAGGTGCTCCGGGTTCTGGAAGGCCACGTCCTTTGTAAGGTAGTCCGAGACGCCGGCCAGAAAAGCCCTTCGGGCCACGTCCTCGCTGCCGCTTCGGGTCACGAGCAAGAAGGGGGCGTCTACCCCGGCCTGCCGCGCGTCGCCCAGCAGGTCCAGGCCGGTGGACGGACCCAGGTGGTAGCCGCACACCACCGCGTCGAACCGCCCGGCGCGGAGGATCTCGAGGGCCTGGGGGGCGCCGTCGGCCTCTACCGCTCTACAGCCGGGCACGGCCTCCACCAGGGCCGAGACCAGGAGGACCCGGTGGTTCGGGTCCTCGGCCACCGCGAGAATGGCGAGGGGCTGTTCCACGTGGTTTCAGTCCCTCCGGACGAGAAACGGGTTGAGTCCGCGGCCTGAGAGGGTACCCAGGTCCCCATGCGCCTGCGTCGGGGAATCGTAGCGGCCCACCCGCACCCGCTGGAACACCGCGTCTCCCCGATCGTAGGGATCGACGGTCACCTCTCCATAGGTCCGGCTCAAGGAACGCGCGAGACTCTGCGCGTTCCGGGCGACCTCGAAGGCGCCCACCTGCCAGGCGAAGGGCCCCGGGAGACCC
>CAZYJP010000172.1:0-5515 GCA_964647795.1 uncultured Thermodesulfobacteriota bacterium | reverse complement strand
GATCTCCTCCCGCGCCCGGTCGTACCCGTCCTCCTCCTCCCCCGCGCCGACCAGGACGAGGACGTCGAGGGTCTTTCGGACGTTGTCGAAAGCCAGGAGCTTCCTGGGGGCGAAGAGCCGCAGGTCGGGAAGGCCCGCGGGGTCCTCCGGCGCACGGGGGATCCGCTCGAAGAGCCGGGAGGCACCGTACCCGACGTACCCCACGAGCCCCCCGGAGAGCCGAGGAAGTCCCGGAAGCCTGGGGAACCGGTGCTCGGCCAGGACGCCCCGCAGCGCCGCCACCGGGTCGTCGGAGCGCTGGGGCACCCCTCCTCGGAGGACAGTGGTCTCCGTGCCCCGGGCCTCCACCGTCAAGAAGGGGTCGAACCCCACCAGAGAGTATCGCCCCCACTGGGTGCCTCCCTCCACGCTCTCCAGGAGGAAGGACCAGGGCCCCCGCGCGACCTTCAGGTAGGTGCTCACCGGGGTCTCGGTATCGGCCGGGATGCGGCGCACCACCGGCACCAGCGGGTAGCGGCGAACCAGGTCCTCGAAGGCCCCTCGCTCGGTTATCATGGCGGTCCCTTTCGGCGGCCCAAAATAACAGAGGGCCGCGGTTTCGATCCCGCGGCCCTCTGCCCTCGAACAGAAGAGCCGCGAACGGCGTGTGGGCCGTCCGCGGCTCGGCGTTTCTCAAAACGACACGCCGGCGGTCAGCCCCTCCCCTCGGGCCACCACCACCAGCGGCGATCTTCGGCAGCGTGAACGGTCAACACAGGTCTCCTCCCCCCGGCAGTCGAGCGATGGCACGACCCTAGCAGAAGCGGCGCAGGGACGTCAACGTGGATTTCCGCCCGGGCAGGGCCTGCCGTCAAGCGGTCAGCTCCAGGCCACCAGTCCCAGGTCCCAGGGGCCCGCCAGGTTCGGGTGGTGCGGCAACACCCGGACCGCGTAGCCGACCTTTCCGCTGCGCTGGCAGGGGACTTCTCCCAGGAAGTCGTGGGTACCGTCCTCCCGGGCCGAGTCGAGGCGCAGGGCGCGCCGAGCGGCCTGCCCGAGCCCTCCGAAGGGGTCCAGCGGCCCATAGTAGAGCTCCAGGAGCACATCCTGGGGCTCGAGGCCGTTGAGCGCCACCGTGCACCGCACAGGGAACTCCTCCCCAACGTGCATCTCCCGCTGGTCCTCGGCGTGCACCCCCACCACCCGAACCCCCGGCCACGCCTTCCGCACGCTCTCCTTCCAGCGGGCCAGCGCCCTGGCCGCCTGGAAACCGCTCCGGCTCAGGCGACTCCAATGCTGGAGGGCCGGCAGGTAGAGGTGCTCGGCGTACTCTCGGATCATCCGGTTGGTGTTGTAGACCGGGGTGAGGCGCCCCATGGAGGTCTTCATCCGCGCGATCCACCCCCGGGGAAGGCCGTCATCCCCCCGCACGTAGTAGAGGGGCACCACCTCCTCCTCCAAGAGGTCGTAGAGGGCTCGGCTCTCCACCCCGTCCTGCACCGCCGGGTCCGCGTACTCCTCGCCCCGGCCGATGGCCCACCCGACCTCGCCGTCGTAGGCCTCGTCCCACCACCCGTCGAGCACGCTCAAGTGAAGCCCCCCGTTGGCAGGGACCTTCATGCCGCTGGTGCCGCAGGCCTCCAGGGGCCGGCGAGGCGTGTTCAGCCAGACGTCCACCCCCTGGACCAGGTAGCGGGCGATGTTCACATCGTAGTCCTCCAGAAAGACGACCCGCTTGCGGAACTCCTTTCGGCGGCAGTGGTGAATGATCTCCTGGATGAACCGCTTTCCCTCGTCGTCGGCCGGGTGCGCCTTGCCGGCGAAGATGATCTGCACGGGCCGTTCCGCGTTGTTGAGGACCCGGGCCAGGCGCTCCAGGTCCTGGAAGACCAGGGTTGCCCGCTTATAGGTCGCGAAGCGCCGCGCGAAGCCGATGGTGAGCGCCTCGGGGTCCAGGACTTCCTCGGCGTGCACGAGCTCCTGGGCCGGTGCCCCGCGCCGTTTCAGCTGCTTCGTGAGGCGGCGGCGGACGAACCCGACCAGCCGCTCCCGCAGTCGCTCCTTCGCGCGCCACACTTCGTTGTCGGGGATTTGGCGCACCCGCTCCCACATGTCCTGATCCAGGGGCTCGTCCACCCACTGGGGCCCGAGGTACCGATCGAAGAGCCTCGCCATCTCGTCCGAGAGCCAGGAGCGCACGTGCACGCCGTTGGTCACGTGGCCGATGGGCACCTCGGCCGGCGGGATTCCGGGCCACACACCGGCCCACATCTTTCGCGAGACCTCGCCATGAAGCCGGCTCACGCCGTTGCGGTAGCCGCTGAGCCGGATCGCCAGGACCGCCATGGAGAGAGGCTCCCTCCCGTCCGCCGGGTTCTGGCGCCCCAGGGCCAGGAGGTCGTCGGTGCCGATCTTCAGGGAGCGCACGTAGTCCCCCAGGTACGACTCCACCACCTCGGGCGGGAAGAGGTCGATGCCGGCGGGCACCGGGGTGTGGGTGGTAAAGACCGTGCCGGCGCGCACGGCCTCGAGGGCCTCCCAGAAGCTAAAGCCGGTCCGCTCCATGAGGAGCCGGATGCGCTCCAATCCCAGGAACGCCGCGTGCCCTTCGTTCATGTGGCACACCGCCGGGTCGATCCCCAGGGCGTGGAGCATCCGGACGCCCCCGATGCCCAGCACCACCTCCTGGCGGATGCGCAGGTCCAGGCCCAGCCCATAGAGCTGGTAGGTGATCGCTCGCTCCGCCGCGCCGTTCTCCTCGAGATTGGTGTCCAGGAGGTACAGGGGGACGCGGCCCACCTGGATCCTCCAGGCCTGGACCAGGATCCTGCGGCCATGGATGGAGAGCTCGACCCGCACCGGCTTGCCCTCGGCGTCGTGGACGGGCCGCACCGGCATGTTGTGGAAGTCGTTCTCCGGGTACACCTCCTGCTGCCAGCCGTCGTGGGTGAGATACTGGTGGAAGTACCCCTGGCGGTACAGGAGACCGACCCCCACCATGGGCAGCCCCAACTCGCTGGTGCTCTTGAAGTGGTCGCCGGCGAGGATGCCCAAGCCGCCCGAGTAGATGGGCAGACACTCGTGCAGGCCGAACTCCATGGAAAAGTACGCCACCTGGTTGCCGCGGAACTCCGGGTGAGCCCTCTCCGCCCAGGTGGGCATGGCGAGATACCGACCCAGGGCCTGGGCCACGTGATCCATGTGGGCCAGGAACACGTCGTCGCGCTCCAGCGCCCTGAGGCGTTCCTGATCGATGAGGCCGAGCAGTTGCACCGGGTTGTGATACGTGGCGGACCAGAGATCGTGGTCCATCCTCCGGAAGAGATCCACCGCCTCCGGGTTCCAGGTCCACCACAGGTTGTTCGCGATCCCCTGGAGCGGCTGAAGCCGTTCGGGAAGGCTGGGCACGACGGTAAAGGCGCGAAGCTGTCGCATGGGCAGAGCTCCTGGGCAGCACGGGCTGTCGGGACCGGTACTACCTACCACCCCCGCTCCCGAATCGCAACGCCCCCCGGGTGACGGAGGACGGAGGACCGATGACGGAGGACGGAGGACCGATGACGGAGGTCGGGTGATCGGTCCTCGGTCCTCCGTCCGCGGTCCTTCCGTCCTCGGCTCCATGCTCTCTGCTCCCTGCTACCCCCCACGCCCATGGTACGATGGACTCCGCGGGGGATTCGAGCACAGCACCAGGAGCGGGCGGCGGCGCCCGCGGGGGAGGACTCCAGATGCCCAGGCGCTGGTCGCTGACCGAGACCGTGGTGGAGGGGGACTACCGGATCTTCCGGCTCCGACGCGACCGGGCCGTGAGCCCGCGCACCGGCACGCCTCACGACTTCTACGTCCTGGAGACCCGCGACTGGATCAACGTCATCCCGATCACCGACGCCGGGGAAATCGTGATGGTGCGCCAATACCGCCACGGCGTCCGGGAGGTCACCCTGGAGATTCCCGGGGGAATCCTGGACCACCCGGGGGAAGACCCCCAGGAGGCAGCCGAGAGAGAACTCCTGGAGGAGACCGGGTACGAACCGCGGGAGGTCGTCCTCCTGGGCTCGGCCCAAGCCCAACCGGCCATGCAGGACAACCTCTGCCACACATACCTGGCCCTGGGGTGCGAGAAGGTCCGCGAGCCCGAGCCCGACGCGGGGGAGGATCTTCGCGTGGTGACCTTCCCGGTGGCCGAAGTCCGCTCCCGCGTCGCCTCCGGCGAGATCCGCCACGGCCTCGTGCTCGCGGCCTTCTACTGGTACGAGCTCTGGCTCTCGTCCCGAGAAGGGAGGGGCGGCTGAGACGACCGTGAGAATCCTCCTCCGCTGGTTCAGTCGGACCGGAACGACCCGGCGGCTCGCCGCCGAGGCTCGGGCCGTCCTCGAAGGCCTGGGGCACGAGGTCGTCGAGGCCCCCATCGTCCCCCGCTTCGGCCTTCCCTACCCCCTCTGGCTCCTGCTCTCCTTCGTGCCCGGCTCCCGCGTGCCCGTGCAGGTCGACGCCCCGGACCCGCAGGGGTTCGACGGGTGCCTCCTCGCGCTGCCCAAGTGGACCCTGGCGTGCCCGCCGGTCAATGGGTACCTGGCCCAAGCGGGACGCCGGCTGCCGCCCACAGCCCTGCTGGTCACCTGTGGGGGCTGGGACCAGGACCGGTACCTGGCAGCCCTCCGCAAGCGTCTCGAGGGCTTGGGAGTCTCCGTGCGGGGGGGCTGGGTCGTGAAACGGAGGGAGCTCGAGGCGGGGACCTCTGGGCCCGGCCTGAAGCGGTTCTTGGCGGGCGCCTTCCTCGAGCCGACCAGTGGGCGCCCGTGATGGCCCCGCGGGAATCCTCCCGGGAAGAACCCCTACCGGTCGAGGACCATGCCCACCGGGGCGAGCACCGCGCCGGCGGCGGTCGGAAGCTTCGCGCTCGCCGTCATCGGCCCCCCTTGGCGGCCGGGGCGTACCGCTCGGCCTCGCTGTACAGGCAACCGCAGTAGGGCTGCCGGTACAGGCCTCGTTCCTTCGAAGCCTCGATCCCCTCCGCCCAGCCGTCACGCCAGTCGCGGTACAGGAAGGGAACCCCCACCTCCCGTCCCACCGCCTCCCCGATCTCCCGGATCAGATCGTGCTTCTGCCTGCGGCTGTATAGGAGGGTGGTGGTGAAGCCCTCGAAACGCCCCCTGCGAGCCAGGAGGCCGACCTGGCGAAGCCTCAGGTGAAGGCACACCCGGCACCGTTCCCCCTCTCGGAACGCCACCGCCCGCAACCACTCTCCGGGCCCGTACTCCGGATGGGGGAGCAGTCGCAGCCCTTCCCCCTCGGCCAAGCCCTCCAAGGTCTCTCGCCGGCGGTCCCACTCGGTGAAAGGGTGGATGTTGGGGTTGGCGTAGACCCCGAAGACCTCGGCCCCCTCGGTTCGCAGGCGCCGAAGGGGCACGATGGTGCAGGGGCCGCAGCAGGTGTGGAGGAGCGTCTTCATCGGTGGAGCTTCCGCCGGCACGCGCCCGGCACCGGAGCCGGGGCGCTCCCCGGCCCCAAGGGGGGCTGCGATCCCCGGGGGCTT
>CAZYJP010000171.1:0-5533 GCA_964647795.1 uncultured Thermodesulfobacteriota bacterium | reverse complement strand
CCTCCCTTGAGAACCCGGCCAGCGTGGCCTCCAAGTGCGCGTCCTTCTTCGCCCGGATGTGTTCGAGCGCCCTTCTCCCTTTCGGAGTGATCTCGAGGACCGTCACCCGTTCGTCGCCGGGGTCTGCAGCCCGGGTCATGAAGCCGGCTCGCTCCAGGCCCTTGGCCAGCCCGGTCATGTTGGCCACGGGCACGAGCATGATCTTACTGACCCCACTCACAATGTTTCGCCCATTTTCCGAGGCCTCCAGGACGCGAAGCACGTTGTACTGCGGGAAGGAGAGGCCGAAGGCCCGGCAGACATCCGTCTGGCCCCTCTTGAAGCTCTCGGCGGCTCGGAGGACGGCCATCAAGACTCGCTCGTCGATGCTCAGATCGCTGACATACTTGGAGCTTCTCACCGCACAAACCTCCCCGGGTCGGGCCGCGCCGCCGGACCCAGTTCCCTTGTCATCCGTTCACGTGTAGCACGACGTTCCCCCCGGCCGACACCCCGGCCGGTCGCGCGACCCGTTGGACGCCCGACGAGAGTCGGCGACCCCTTCAGGGAATTATTCAACAGACAGATAGTAAAGTCATTGACAAAATGATCGCCCCCTGCCACGATTCCTCTCCGAGCGCCGTCGCCGGTTGGTGAGGTGCCATTCGGCACCCGCCCCACTCCTTCCCAGAGAGGTTCGCCATGTTCACCAAGGCCCACATTCCCTACCGAGCCTACTTCTCTTCGCCCTTCTCCAAATGGCAGATGACCCTGGCCAACAGCCACTCGCTTGAGCTGGCCGGGCGGACCGTGGCCAGGTGGCTGGCCGAGAAGCACCTGGACCCCATGCAGTTCGACTACCTCTACCTCGGCTACACCATTCATCAGAAGCAGGCCTTCTATGGCGCGCCCTGGATGGCCGCCATGATCGGCGCGACGAACACTTCGGGTTGCGCGGTGACCCAGGCCTGCTCCACCTCGACCACCTGCCTCTACAACGCTGCTGCCGGCCTCGAAACCGGGGCCTATTCCAATGTGATCAACGTGCTCGCCGACCGGATGTCCAACGGGCCTCACATCGTCTGGCCGAATCCCCAAGGCCCGGGAGGAGAGGTGATCCACGAGAACTGGATCATGGACAACTTCGGCCGGGATCCTCACGCGGGCCAGGCCATGGTGCAGACCGCGGAGAACGTGGCCAAAGAGACCGGCCTGACCAAGGAGCGGTGCGACGACGTGACGGCCCGGCGCTACGAGCAGTATGCCGACGCCCTCAAGGGCGACCGGGCCTTCCAGAAGCGCTACATGTTCCCGGTTGAAGTCCCCGTAAGCCGCAAGAAGACGGTGGTCCTGGCCGAGGACGAGGGGATCGTCCCCACCACGCGTGAGTCCCTGGCCCAACTGGCCCCTGCCGCCCCGGGCGGTGTGCACAGCTTCGGCTCCCAGACCCACCCGGCCGACGGCAACGCGGCGGTGATCGTCACCACCGAGGACCGCGCCCGGGCGCTGAGCGCGGACCCGTCCGTCTCGATCCGCATCGTCTCCTACGGCCAGGCCCGAGTGGACAAGGGCCTGATGCCCAAGTCCCTGGTACCGGCGGCGCAGATGGCCCTGACCAAGGCCGGGATCGGCATCGGCGACGTGAAGGTGATCAAGACCCACAACCCCTTCATCGCCAATGACCTCTACTTCTGCGACCAGCTTCGGGTCGACCCAATGGCGATCAACAACTACGGCAGTCCGCTGGTCTTCGGACATCCCCAGGGACCTACCGCGGCCCGGTGCGTGATCGAGATGATCGAAGAGGTGGTGGAAAGGGGCGGAGGCTACGGCCTCTTCACGGGGTGCGCCGCAGGCGACACCGGCGCCGCTCTGGTAGTGAAGGTGGGGCGCTGACCCCGCCTCCGCGTCCCGATCGGCGAGGAGAATCGACATGCGTGAGTCGAAGAAGCTCTATCCCTCATTCGTGAACCCGTTTCTGATCCGGACCGACCGGCCCTTGCCCGAGGAGATGGCGGTGATCGGCGCGGGCAACATCGGACCCGACATCGCGTATTTCCTCCGGACCGGCCTGCCGGATCGCAAGCTCTATCTCGTTGACGTCGACGAGAAGCCGCTCCAGAAGGCGGCCGCGCGGTTCCAGGGTTACGCGGAGAAGGCCGTTGCGCGGAAGAAGACGACCCCCGAGCAGGCAGAGGCGATCCTCAGGAACATCGTCTATACCACCGACTACGGCGAGATTCGCCACTGCGGCCTGGTCATCGAGGCGGCGACCGAAAACCTGCCGCTGAAGCGCAAGATCTTCGAAAAACTCGAGGAGACCGTCGCCCAGGACACGATCCTCACTTCGAACACGAGCTCGATCCCCGCAGACCAGATCTTCAGCCATCTGAGCCGGCCGGAGCGCGCCACCATTACCCATTTCTTCGCTCCGGCCTGGCGCAGCTTGCCCGTGGAAGTCATCCGCTGGGAGGGGGCAGCCCCGAAGGTCTTGAACTACCTCCTCTGGTTCTTCGCCCACACGGGCAAGACGCCCATGGTCACCGACAACGTCTATTCCTTCATGCTCAATCGGATCTTCGAGAACTGGTGCAATGACGCCGCGTACTTGCTGGGCCGGGCAACGACTCTGCAGGTCGACTCGGTGACCGAGGAGTTTGTCGGCGCGGGGCCGTTTTTCGTCCTCAACATGGCGGGCGGCAACCCGCTGACCCACGAGTCCCAGACACGCCGTGTGGCCGAGCGGGCTTGTTACGCTCCTTCGCCCCTGTTCTCATCCGTGGAGCGGTGGATAACCGCGCGACCCGGCACCCCGGTGGAGGTGCCGCTGGACCTGCGCGAGTGGATACGAGACCGGATGTTGGGAGTGGTCTTCTCCCAGTGCTTCGACATGGCCGACCGGGGCATCGGCACCCGGGCCGACCTCAACCTCGGCAGCGTCCTCGGGCTCGGCTTCAAGAAGGGGGTGTTCGACGTGATGGCCGACCTCGGCGCCGACGAGGTGGCGCGGATCGCCGAGGCCTTCCACCGGGAGCGTCTCGGGTTCCCAAGGCTCAAACGCCCCGTCGCCGAGTACCTGGACTTCTCCCGGGACGTCCTGGTGGACGATCGGGAAGGGGTCCGTATCCTCACCCTCCGACGCCCCCACGCAGCGAACGCCCTGGGTCCGCGAACCTGCGACGAGCTCCTGGCTGAGCTCCGAAAAGGTGAGGCGGACCCCGCAGTCACCGGATTTGTCATCACAGGCTACGGCACCAAGGCTTTCTGCGCCGGCGCCGACATCGGCGGTTTCGTGGCAACCTTCGATGACCGGGAGGCCGGCGAAGCGCTGGCCCGGGGTAATTCCCAGGTACTTCACTTCATCGATCGCATGGAAAAACCGGTGGTCTCCGCGGTCAACGGCCTCGCCATGGGAGGCGGTGTGGAGTTGGCCATGCGCTGTCACGCCATCGTGGCGGTCCGCACCGCGTTCTTCCAACTCCCCGAGATCACCTTGGGCATCCTCCCGGGGATGGGCGGCGCAATCGTCCCCTATCGGAAGTGGCCTCATGCCGCCGCCCTGTTCCACGAGGTGATCGGTCAGGCGCGCAAACTCTCGGTGGAAGAGGCCATGGAGATCGGAATGGTCCGGCAGGCAGCCGACGACTACATGAGCCTGATCGACGCGGCGATCAGAGAGGTGAAGCGATTGGAAGGGGCGGTACCGCGCATTCCGGAGGGTCCCGTGGCGATTCCGGAGTTTCTGGTGCCGGAGCCGCCTATGGCCGGGAAGCTTCCCCTGAGTCGCGAAGCCGTGGACATCCTGGCCCGCGTGGTGAACCAAGCGGCGGCGGCTCCGAGCCTCGCGGACGCGCTGGAGATCAACTACCAGGGCGCCGGCGAGATTTCGTGTATTGACGCACCCAAGGAAGGCGTGAACGCCTTCCTCGGCAAGAGGAAGCCCGTCTTCACCAAGTAGCGCGAGGGGCCGGGGAACCTCTCGATCAACGAGGGGATCGCCTGCCCTGCGTCGTTCCTCCCGTCTTGGGCAGGGGATGGAGGCCGCCAGGGCCCGCTGCCCTTGCCGGAGCAAGAAATGGACCCTGCCCGCGCGTTGGCGCGGGCAGGGTCGCATCAACTGGGCACTTCCCGAGATCCGTCCCTTTCGGCTGGGTGACCGAGAACCTCCTTCCCCACCATTTCGTGCCCGTCCGTGCCCGACTGATAGACCCCACTCTTCTTGGGGCGGGTCGGGCGCGGCATGCTCCGAGCCACCGCGTCCTGCGTCGATTCCCTTGCGTCCGTTCACGGGCTTGGCGACTCAGCCGCCGCTCTCCCTGTTTCGCCCCCTCGAAACTACCCGCTGGCCGCGCGACAACTTTGCTCCGAGGGGACCTGGGTGCACCCGCGCGGCTGTCCGAGACCCAGCGACAAACACTGGATCGAATCGTTCAGAGCTGGATTGGCCGGAATGGATGGAAATCGCATGTCAGCGTGACGAGCTTTTGTATTGACACCGTTTGATTATGCTGGTCTCCTGGGATACCGTATCCCAGTAAGGGGGGGCCTACCGGTCGCGCCGATGTCGAAACGGGATCAGGAAGGAACGATGGCGAGGGGCCCGGGCCTCGCCGGGCTGGTCGTGGAGCGGCCCGTGTCGATGCGGCACAGGGTGTACGAGTCCCTGCGGGACCGAATCCTGCGGGGAGAAATCCCGGCGCGGACCCGTCTGGTGGAGGGCCGGTTGTCCCAGGAGATCGGTGCCTCGCGCACGCCGGTGCGGGAAGCGCTCCACCTCCTGGAGCGAGAAGGCCTGGTCGAGTCCTTCCCCCGCGGCGGCTACCGGGTTCGCGGAATCGAGTGGTCCGAGGTGGAGGAGATCTGCGAGATCCGGGTGTCGAGCGAAACCTTGGCCGCCCGGTGGGCGATCGAGCGCATGGGGGCTGCGGATCTTGCGGCGCTGGAAGGGAACGTGGGCCGAGCAGAAGTGGAGTTGCGGGAAGGGCGTTGGGACCAGTTCGCGGAGCGCGATGGAGAGTTTCACGAGATCCTGGTGCGGGCGAGCGGATCTCGGCGACTCCTCGAGTTGTGTCGGACGCTGCGGCGGCACATGCTCCGCTACCGGGTGGAGAGTCTGGGGGAGCCCGAGGCGGTTTCCATCGCTCTGGGAGGTCACCGACGGATCGTCCGCTGCGTGAGGGAAAAGGATGCAGCGGGGGCCGCCGGGGCCATCCGGCGCCACTTGGAGGACGCCAAGGAGGGGATCCGTCGCTCGACCCTCGGGAGGGGGCGGAAATAAGACCGAATTGAGGGGAGTGATGGCGGGATTGACGATCGCTGTCGTCGGGGGTGGCAACGGTTCTTACACCATGGCGGCGGACTTTGCGCTGGCCGGCCACACGGTGCGCATGTGTCCGGGCTCCCGGGAGAAGCACGGCGAGCTCTACGACCGGCAGGCGATCCGGATGGACGGGGTGGGGCGGGCCGGGGTGGGTCGCCTGGAGCGGGTGACTGAGGACCCCGCCGAAGCGGTGCGCGGAGCTCTCCGCGGACCAGGACTCCCCGGTTGGTTCGC
>CAZYJP010000170.1:0-5580 GCA_964647795.1 uncultured Thermodesulfobacteriota bacterium | reverse complement strand
CCCGCGACGACCCTCGGGGCCGCCGGGCTCGCCGTCGGCCTCCCCGAGGGGCAGATGGGCAACTCCGAGGTCGGCCACCTGAATCTGGGGGCGGGGCGGGTCGTGTACCAGGACTACACCCGCATCAACCTGGCGGTGGACGAGGGGTCCTTCTTCGAGAACCGGGTCCTGAACGAGGCCTGCGAGCGCGTCAAGGGGTCCGGGGGGGCCCTGCACCTGCTCGGGCTCGTCTCCGACGGCGGAGTCCACAGCCACCAGCGGCATCTCTATGCTCTGGTGGAGCTGGCGGCCAAGCGCGGGTTGGAGCGGGTCTTCGTCCATGCCTTCCTGGACGGCCGGGACACCCCGCCCCAGAGCAGCCGGGGGTACCTGCAGTCTCTGGAAGAGGTGCTGGCGCGCGCGGGGGTAGGCCGAATCGCGACGGTGGGCGGCCGGTACTACGCCATGGACCGGGATACCCGGTGGGATCGGGTGGAGAGAGCGTTTCGGGCTCTGTGCCGAGGCGAGGGGGTCCCGGCCCGCTCCGCGGACGAGGCCGTCCGGACCGCCTACGAAGAGGGCCAGACGGACGAGTTCGTCGTGCCACGGGTCGTCGTGGACGAAGGGGGGCGTCCCTTGGGCCCGGTGCGGGACGGCGACGGGGTGATCTTCTTCAACTTTCGGGCCGATCGCGCCCGCGAGCTGACCCGGGCTTTCCAGCAGCCGAATTTCGCCCACTTCGACGTTTCTGCCCGGCCGGTGCTCTCCGTCTATGTCACCTTCACGGAGTACGACGAGACCTTCGGGCTTCCCATCGCCTTTCCGCCGGAGCGCCTGACCAACCTATTCGGTGAGGTGGTTTCCCGGGCCGCCCTGCGTCAGCTGCGCATCGCCGAGACCGAGAAGTACGCCCACGTGACCTTCTTCTTCAACGGGGGTGAGGAGGGGCCGTTCCCCGGGGAGGAGCGGATCCTCGTCCCGAGCCCTCGGGACGTAGCCACCTACGACCAGAAGCCGGAGATGAGCGCCTTCGAGGTGCGGGACCGGTTGGTGGAGGAGATACGGAGGGGCCGTCACGACCTGATCGTGGTGAATTTCGCCAATCTGGACATGGTGGGTCACACCGGGGTGCTGGAGGCGGCGGTGAGGGCGGTCGAGGTCGTGGACGGCTGCGTGGGCGCCGTGGTGGACGCCCTGCGAACGGCCGGGTACGCTGCGGCCGTCACCGCAGACCACGGGAACGCGGAGCAGATGTGGGATCCCGGAAGCGCGCAAGCCCACACGGCCCACACGACGAATCGGGTGCCCTTCCTCCTGGTGGACGAAGCGTGCCGGGGGGCGATCCTGCGCGGGTGCGGGATCCTGGCGGACGTGGCCCCGACCCTGCTGGAGGTGATGGGGCTGCCCCAGCCCCGGGAGATGAAGGGAAGGAGCCTGTTGGCCGAATAGGGTTCGCCTCCGTCCTGCCTGCCCTGCTGCAGGTTCTCCTTCCGCCCCTCTGCCCGGCCTGCCGCCGCCGGGAGTCGGGGGCGACGGCCTTCTGTGCCTCCTGCCGGGAACTGTTCGAGCCCCTGCAGACCCCGTTCTGTCCCCTGTGCGCCCTGCCGTTCCCAGGGGCAGGCCCCCCTCACCCGTGCCCCCGCTGTGTCGAGGACCCGCCGCCGTTCCGGGAGCTCCGGACGTGGGGTGTGTATCGGGGCGCCCTGCTAGACCTGGTGCGGCGGTGGAAGTTCGGGCCGGACCCCTGCCTGCGCCGTGCCATGGGGGGCCTAGCGCTCGAGGCCCTCCGGCGGTTCTGGCCCTCGGAGAGGTTCGACGCCGTCGTTCCGGTTCCGTGCCACCGGACGACCCTGCGGCGGCGGGGCTTCGACCTGCCGGCGCTCCTGTCTCGCGGCGTGGCGGCAGCGGTCGGTGCACCCTGGCGCCCAGAGGCCCTGGAGAAGGCCTGGGCCGTTCCCGAGTTGGTGGGGCTGGACGGGCGGCAGCGGGCCGCGGCAGCCCGGGGGGCCTATCGGCCTCGGCAGGCCCTGGGGGGGACGGTGCTCCTTCTGGACGACGTGGTCACGTCGACGGTCACGGCGCGGGTTTGCGCCGGTGCCTGCCGCGAGGCCGGTGCGTCGCAGGTCGTCGTCCTGGCCCTAGCGAGGACGCCTCTCGGGGGCGGCTCCAGGGGCGGTTTCGAGAAGGCATTTTAGTTTTGGCCGGCGCCGGGCCCGTGTGGTACATAGCGAGACACTTCTTTGCCGGCAACCGACGCAAGAGAGGGAAGAGCCATGCCACCGAGTCAGGAGATCGTGACGATTTTGTGGCGGAACCGGAACACCGGCGCGCGGAATCGCCTCTCACTCACCCGCCGAGCGGCTCTCTTCCTGGGGGGGGTGTGCCTGGCCGCGACCGCGGCCGCCGTGGTCCTGGGGCCAGTGGCACTGCAGCTTCACCAGCAGAACGGCGTCCTGCACGCCCGGCTGGGGGCGGCGGAGGAGCACGCCCGTCGGCTGGGCGAAGCTGAGGCCGAGATCGCGGCAGCGCGGGAGGGGCTCGACCAGGTTCGCGCCGAGGAGACGAAGATCCGGAGATGGCTCGGCCTCGACGCCCGGGAGACTGCGTCGGCCGAAGGATTCGAGGGTGGAGAGGGATTCGACGGGGGAAGGGGGAGCCTCGGCGACGTGGACCTGGAGGTCGTAGCCCCCGAGGAGCTGGCGACAGCGGTCTCCCCAGAGGAGCTCTCGGCCGACGGGCTGGGGCAAGCGGCCTGGGCCGTGGCCACGGAGCTGGCCGACCTGGCCACGCTGCTTCACGAACGCAAACGCCAGTGGGACGCCGTTCCCTCATTGACTCCGGTAGAGGGAGAGCACAGGGTGAGCTCGCCTTTCGGGTGGCGGCGAAGCCCGTTCACCGGGAAGCGGGAGTTCCATTCCGGCATCGATTTCGCGGGCTTGCGGGGTACCCCCATCGTGGCGGCGGGTGACGGCGTGGTGGCGCGGACCGTCAACGACCCCGCCCTCGGCCGGGCCGTCACCATCGACCACGGCCAAGGCATCGAAACGGTCTACGGACACATGGACCGCCTGTCGGTGCAACGGGGGGAGGTCGTGACTCGGGGCCAGGAGATCGGGAAGATGGGGAGCACCGGCCAGCGCTCCACCGGACCCCACCTCCACTACTCGGTTCGGGTGGACGGCAAGTACGTGAATCCGAGGAACTACCTTCTCGACGGCAGCCTGTTCCCCTACCCCGTGGCCAGCAGGTAACCCGGCTCCGCCGCGCCTCTCCGGCTACTCCCCGGCACTCCTACCCCCCGATCCGGTTCATCGGGATGCCGTGCCGGTCCAGGGGCTCACCCAGGTGGTGGGCCCTCGGTTTCTGCGCCACCACGTCCCGGATCGCCGAGGCCAGGACCTGGTCGTCCACCCCGCCGCGGAGCAGGCCCTTGAGATCGGTTTCGTCCTGGGAGAAGAGGCACCCGCGAAGGCTCCCCGATGCGGTTAGCCGCAGGCGGTTGCACCCACCGCAGAAGTGGTCGCTCAAGGGGCTGATGACGCCGACGCGCCCCCCTCTGGGCAGGAGGAAGACCCGGCACGGCCCCGAGAGACTCTCGGGAGCCACGGGAACGAGGGGGTAGCGGGCGCGGAGGGCGGCGAGGATCTCCGCAGCGGGCAGGACCTGGCCGGAGTCCCAGGAGTCTGCCGCGGCGGGCATGTACTCGATGAACCGGACCTCGTACCCTCCCTCTTCCGCGAACTCCGCGAAGTCCAGAATCTCCCCGTCGTTGATTCCGCGCATGGCGACCACGTTGACCTTGATGGGGCTCAGGCCGGCGCGCCGCGCGGCAGCGATGCCGGCCAGCACCTTCTGCAGGCCGGGGCGCCGGGTGACCCGCTCGAAGACGTCCGGCCGGAGGGTGTCCAGGCTGACGTTGACCCGACGGAGGCCCGCCCCGCGCAGGCCCTCCGCCATACCCGCGAGGAGGAGTCCGTTGGTGGTCAGGGAGAGGTCTTCGATGCCGGGCAGGCGGGCGAGGGACCCCAGGAAGGGGAGCAGCCCCTTGCGGACCAGGGGTTCCCCCCCGGTGACCCGGACCTTCCGGATGCCTTCGCCCACGGCGATTCGAACCACCCGCAGCATCTCCTCGTAGGAGAGGATCGCCCCGTGCTCCAGGGGGGTCACCCCCTCCGGGGGCATGCAGTAGGTGCAACGAAAGTTGCAGCGGTCGGTGACCGAGAGGCGCAGGTAATTGATCGGGCGGCGGAAGCCGTCGCGCAGGGGCAGGACGTTCATCGCAGCGCGTCCAGGGAGCGGGGGTCCGAAGGGTCGAACGGGTTGCTGGAGGCCGGGGAGATCTCGCCCTCCGGCGCGGGGGGCGGGACCGAGCCCCGGACAAATGCGGCGGTGAACCCCTTGGCGGTGAAGGAACCCGCCAGATACCCGGTTTCGGCGTCGACCCTGGCGAACTCGACCCCTTCGGGGACGCCGAAGTCCGCTGCCGGGCGCTCCCGTACGGCGGCCCGCATGAAATCCAGCCACACGGGGGCTGCAGCCCGGCCGCCGGTCTCCCCCCTCCCGAGACTGCGGCTGTCGTCGTAGCCGATCCACACGGCGGTCACCAGGTCGGGGGTGTACCCCAGGAACCAGGCGTCGCGGTTGTCATTGGTGGTGCCCGTCTTTCCCGCCGCCGGCCGGCCGAGGCCGCTGGCCTGGCGGCCCGTCCCCTCCTGGATCACGGCCTGCATCATGTGGGTGAGGACGTACGCCGTCTCGGGGCGGAGAACGGGCGCCTGTTTCTGGAGGCTGAACGCCTCGAGGGCCGAGCCGTCGCGGTCGTCGACCCGGAGGACGAAGGTGGGCTCGCGGGGGACCCCGCCGGTGGCGAAGAGCCCGTACACAGAGGCCAGTTCGAGGGGGCTTACGGTCGACGCACCCAGGGCGAGGGAGAGGTCTGGGCTGATGGGGCTCCGAATCCCAAGGCGCTGAAGGAACGAGACCGCGTAGGCGACCCCGATGTCACGCAGGACCTTGACCGTCACGACGTTTCGCGAGTGCACCAAGGCCTCCCGCAGGGTCGTGGCGCCGTAGAACTGTTCCGAGTAGTTGCGGGGCTTCCACTTGTCATCCAGGTCGGGCGAGTCGTAGACGACGGGGGTGTCGTAGATCAGGGTAGAGGGGCTGTAGCCCTTCTCCACCGCCGCCGCATAGATCAACGGCTTGATCGCGGAGCCCGGCTGGCGCTGCGCCTGGACTGCCCGGTTGAACTGGCTCCGAGAGAAGTCATACCCGCCCACGCACGCCAGAACCTCGCCGGTGCGCGGATCGAGGGACACCAGCGCACCGTCGATTTGGGGCTCCTGTGTGAGCCGGGCCACGAGGACGCCCTCAGGGTCGTGCTCCAGATCGCACAGGATGACGTCGCCGGGGCGGAGCACGTCGGGGGGTGTGCGGCCGCGAGGGACCGCCCAGGACATCCGGCCCGCCGGTAGGGGCAACTCCAGCCCACCGACGAGAACGGTGGCGCCGGAGGCATCCACACGCCGGACCATGGCGCGGGTGCGCGCCGGGGGGGCCGGCACCTCCCCCTGGGCGAATTGGCCGGGGTCGAGGGGGTCG
>CAZYJP010000169.1:4436-5583 GCA_964647795.1 uncultured Thermodesulfobacteriota bacterium | reverse complement strand
TCGGGGCTGACGTGGCCGATGCAGGGGCCCCGGGTGCCGCCGCTGAAGCGCCCGTCGGTGACCAGGGCCACACTCTCCCCCAGGCCCATGCCCACGATCGCCGCGGTCGGGGCCAGCATCTCCCGCATCCCCGGGCCGCCCCTCGGGCCCTCGTACCGGATCACCACGGCGGTGCCGGGCCTGATCTCCCCGTCCAGGATGGCCGCCATGGCCGCCTCCTCGGAGTCGAAGCACCGAGCCACACCCCGGAAGGACATCATGCGGGGGCTCACCCCCGATTGTTTCACCACAGCACCGTCGGGGGCCAGGGTCCCGTCGAGGATTGCGATGCCGCCCTCGGGGCGGATCGGTGCCGCCAGGGGCCGGACGACCTCGTCGTCGACCCACTTCACCGCCCGGGCGACCTCGGCCACGCTTTGCCCGGTCACCGAGGGGGCCTCCGCCAGCACGTCGGACAGCCGGTGCAACACCGCCTTGACACCCCCCGCCGCGTCCAGGTCCTCCATGAAGTGATCCCCCGAGGGGCGCAGGTGACACAACTGGGGAGTCTCTCGCGAGAGCTCGTCGAACCGCTCCTGTCGGAGCTCGACCCCCGTCTCCCGGGCGATGGCCAGCAGGTGGAGCACGGTGTTGCTCGACCCCCCCAGGGCGAGATCGAGGCGGATGGCATTGTCAAAGGCCCCCGCGGTGAGGATCTTCCGAGGGGTCAGGCCCTCCCGGACCAGATCCACGATCCGCTGCCCGCTCCGGAACGCGAGGTGGCGCTTCTTGGCCATCACCGCCAGGGTCGTCCCGCAGTCGGTCAGGCTCATGCCCAGCGCCTCGGTGAGGCACGCCATGGTGTTCGCCGTGAACAGGCCCTGGCAGGAACCGCAGCCGGGGCAGGCCTCCGCCTCGCACCCGGCGAGCTCCTCGCTGTCGATCTCGCCCCTTTCGAAACGCCCCACGGCCTCGAACGTGTCGTGCACGAAGTCCAGCCGCCGCCGGCCGAGCCTGCCCGAGAGCATCGGCCCGGCGGTCACCACGATGCACGGGATGTCGAGCCGCGCGGCGGCCATCAGCATTCCCGGGGTGATCTTGTCGCAGTTGGTCAGGAGCACCAGGCCGTCCAGGGCGTGGGCCTCGGCGACGCTCTCCACCATGTCCG
>CAZYJP010000169.1:0-4426 GCA_964647795.1 uncultured Thermodesulfobacteriota bacterium | reverse complement strand
CGATGAGCTCCCGGCTGGGCAGACTGTAGTGCATACCCCGGTGCCCCATCGCGATGCCGTCGCAGATCCCGGGAACTCCAAAGAGAAACGGGTAGCCTCCTCCCGCGTGGACCCCCTTCTCCGAGTACCGCTCGAGGTCTCGCATGCCCACGTGGCCGGCGATCAGGTCGGTGAAGCTCGAGGCGATGCCGATCATCGGCTTGCCCAACTCCCCGCGGGGCATGCCCGACCCCGACAGGAGGGCACGGTGCGGAGTACGCTCCAACCCTTCGGTGATACGGGTGCTCCTCACGGTGCGTTGCCTCCCTGAGCGTCCCTCGCGCGCTTCTTGTACGCCTGCATCATGCGCTCCATCCGATCCTTCCCCGCGAGCTTCAGCTTCTGGATCTTCCTGCGCTCGATCTCCTCGTCAGGGGTGAGATGGGGGCGCCGGGCGAGGCCGTCGAGGATCCTCTCGTAGCGTTGGTGGGCGTCCCGCTCCCGGCGAAACTCCTCGCTCTCCTTGAGCAGGGCCTTCACGATGGGGTCGTCCGTGGGCTTGTCCATGGCGTCCTCTGTGCCGGTGCCGACTCCGACGCCGACCGGCGGCGCCCGCGACGAAAGAGGACGTATGCTATTACACGCGCGGCCGGGTGTCAACGAACGGGCTCGTCGCAACTTCTCGGAATCCCTGGGGCTTCCCTGAAACAAGATTCAGCGGCGGCAAACTCCGGGGGCCCGGGAGCCTTGGAGCGCAGCCCCGTACCGCCCCGACCGACCCGCCGAAACTGGCGCAAACCGGTGAAGCCCGGCGTACCGGGGTCTGCGGGGACTCCCCTTCGAATCGCCGCGGATTGCGGGGCGGAGCGGAGGGGCTCCCCGGCCCCGGGCACGTGTCAGGCGGTGGATCCGGGGCCGTGCGGCTCCTTGACACGATGTTTTCGCCTGTACTACGGTTTCGACCCATTCCGCGAGTGCGAGCCGAGCCGACGCCGGATCCGGCGTTTCGGGCGGAGACCAGGAGCGAGCCCGGCCGATGCACACCTTCGACGTCCTGGTCCTCGGCAGCGGGATCGCCGGCCTCTCCTTCGCCCTGCAGACCGCCGACTCGGGCTCGGTCGCGGTGGTGACCAAGAAGGAGCGCGGAGAATCCAACACCAACCTCGCCCAGGGGGGCATCGCCGCCGTCCTGGACCCGGCCGACTCCTTCGCCGACCACGTCGGGGACACCCTCGTCGCCGGGGCCGGCCTCTGCCATGCCGACGTGGTCGAACGGGTGGTGCGGGAAGGGCCGGAAGAAATCCGGCGGCTGGTCCGGTGGGGGGTCTCCTTCAGCCCGTCCACCATTCCCGGCGTCCCCTTCGATCTGGGTCGGGAGGGCGGGCACGGCAAGCGACGCATCGTCCACTCCACGGACATGACGGGCCGGGAGGTGGAACGGGCCCTGCTCGGCCGGGCGAAGGAGCACGCCAACATCCACTTCTTCGAGAACCATTACGCCGTGGATCTCCTGGTGCGCCCCGGTCCCCACGGCTCGCCCCTTTGCTTCGGGGCCTACGTCCTGGGCCCCGATGGCCGCGTGGAAACCTTCCCGGCGCGGTTCACCTGCCTCGCCACGGGCGGAGCCGGGAAAGTCTACCTGTACACGTCCAACCCCGACATCGCCTCCGGCGACGGGGTGGCCATGGCGTATCGCGCCGGGGCACAGGTGGCCAACCTGGAGTTCATGCAGTTCCACCCCACCTGCCTTTACCACCCCCACGCCAAGAACTTCCTCATCAGTGAAGCCGTCCGGGGGGAGGGGGGCGTGCTCCGCCTGCGCACCGGCGAAACCTTCATGGAGCACTACCACCCCCTGGAGAGCCTGGCCCCCCGAGACGTCGTGGCCCGCGCCATCGACGCAGAGATGAAGCGCCGGGGCGATGAATTCGTTGTGCTCGACATCACCCACAGGCCGCCGGCCTTCGTGAGGGAGCGCTTTCCCGGCATTTACGCCCGCTGCCTCGAGCTGGGCATCGACATCACCGCTGCGCCGATCCCGGTGGTTCCCGCCGCCCACTATCTCTGCGGCGGCGTCGTGGTGGGCGACAGCGCTCGGACCACCATCCCCGGCCTGTACGCCGTGGGGGAGGTGGCCTGCACCGGTCTGCACGGGGCCAATCGACTCGCCAGCAACAGCCTGCTCGAGGCCCTGGTGTTCGCCACCGCGGCGGCGGCAGACGTGGAGCGGCGTGCGCGGTCTGCGCCGCCCGCCCTTCCCCCGGTGCAGCCGTGGGACGACTCGAGTACCACCGACAGCGACGACGAGGTCGTGGTCACCCAGAACTGGGACGAGATCCGGCGCTTCATGTGGAACTACGTGGGGATCGTGCGCACCGACAAGCGCCTGGCCAGAGCCCGGAGACGGATGAACCTCCTCCTGGAGGAGATCGGCGAGTACTACCGGAACTTCCGGATCACCCCCAACCTGGTGGAGCTCAGGAACCTGGCCCTCGTGGCGGACCTCATGATCCGTTGCGCCATGACCCGCACGGAGAGTCGGGGGCTGCACTACAACCTGGATCACCCGGGAACCGACGATGTTCACTGGAAGCGGGACACCCTGATCGGGAGATCCCCCCGGTGACGGCGCGCCCCTTCCCCGAGGCCGTGCTCGTGGTCGACGACACCGAGTTCATGGTCAAGATGCTCGAAGAGATCTTCGCCGAGGCCGGCTGCACGGTATACACGGCGAGGTGCGGGGAAGAAGCGCTGCGGGTCTACGAGGAAAGTCTTCCCGACCTGGTGACCTTGGACATTGTGATGCCCGGTCTCGACGGCATCGCCACGCTCGCCAGGCTGCGCGAGCTCGACCCCGCCTGCCGCGTGATCATGGTCTCGGCCGTGGGGCTGGAGGCCAGGGTCTCGGAGGCACTCCGGGGGGGCGCCCGCAACTACGTTCTCAAACCC
This sequence comes from uncultured Thermodesulfobacteriota bacterium, assembly GCA_964647795.1. Lineage (GTDB taxonomy): Bacteria > Desulfobacterota > Deferrisomatia > Deferrisomatales > JACRMM01 > JBFLZB01. Next base: position 1,498 of record CAZYJP010000169.1, on the reverse strand, counting down.
TTCGACCGGGAACGGGTGCTGGAGGCTGCGCGCAAGGTGCTCGACGAGTACTGACGAGCGGACCCGGCACGGTCGGCCCGATGCGGCGGCGCCGCGCCGCACTCCGAGGAGTGGTGATGCCGGAACAGGTGGCCTTGAAGGCCGAAGGGGACCGAGTCCTCCTGCGGGTGGGGCGGGACTTCCCCGGGCCGCTGTCGCGCCTGGTGGCCCACCTCAAGGAGCGACTCCCGGGGCTGGCCCTGGACTGGACCGCCGTCCGCGAAGCGTACCGGTTCGGCCGCGGGCGGTTCTTTCCCGTGGCCAGCCGCGATCCGGCGGACGCGCGCTCCGAAAAGGCCAAGATCCGGTTCAGCGCCGACGGCCTGTCGGCCTACCTGATCCTGTTTCCTCCCAAGGTCCGGGGGCGCCGGCTGGAGGAGGCCGAACTCCGGGGTCTCGCGGAAGCCTACGGAATCCCCGCCCACTTGCTGGACGTGCGGGCGCTGCGCCGCGCCCACCTGTGCAACGCACACCAGGAGCCCGAGCGGATTGCCCGAGGCCGCCCTCCCGTGGACGGCCATCCGGCGTGGATTCGTTGGGCGGGGGGCCATCCCACGGACGCCGAGGGATTCCTGGCCTTCCTTCGAGACTGTGGAGACTACCCCGAGACGATCCTGGCCGAGGCCCGCGCCGGGGGCACCGTGGGGAAGTACCATCCGCCGGAAATCGGCTCTCCGGGAGTCTCTGCCCGGGGGGAACCCATCGCCCCCCGGGCCGGAGGGGATCCGCTGGAACTGGGCGCCGGCCTCCGCTGCGGCGAAGACGGCTTGTCCATCGTGGCCGAGACTTCGGGGCACCTGAGGATCGGAGGGGTGGGCGGCACCCGGGCCTCCGTGGTGCCGTTCCTTCGGGTGAAGGATGCCCAGGAGCTCCGCACCCGGGCCGGAGCCGGCTTCGCGGGCTCGGTCGTGGTCGAGGGAGACCTGGAGGCGGACTTCCCCTTCCGGATCCTGGGGGACCTGGAGGTCCGGGGGGCCCTCATCCGCTCGTCGATCGAGGTGCTGGGATCGCTCTTCGTGCACGACGGGATCATCCAGAGGGGCTCCGCGCCCGTGCGCGTGGGAGATCTCGCCGTGGCGGGCTTCCTGGATCACGCCTCGGTCCACGCCCGCACCGTGCTGGTGCGCCGGCATGGCCTGAAAAGCCGCATCCTGGCGCTCGAATCGGTCCTCACCGGGGAGGGGGGGAGCATCCAGGGGGGGACGGTGGGAGCCGGGAGGGAGGTGCGCCTGGGGTCACTGGGTTCCGCCCACGCGATCGCGACCGAGGGGTGGGTGGGCACGCCGAGCGTCGGCGAAACCTTCCGCGACCTGTACCAGGGATGGGCCGCGGCCCTGAGCGAGGAGTCCCCCGACCGGCCGGCCCCGCCTTCCGGGACGAGAGCCGCGGCGGAGCATTGGAGGGTGGCGGCAGAGAGCGCCGCTGCGCTCGACCCGAGCCAAGCCCGCCTGCGGGTGCA
>CAZYJP010000168.1:0-5647 GCA_964647795.1 uncultured Thermodesulfobacteriota bacterium | reverse complement strand
CGACGAGACCGGGACGTCCTTTTCTGATTGAGTTTCCTCCGTGCTTCGGCCCTGGGGCGACACGAGCTCGACCGGCGGCACCCTCACGAGCTGACGGCTTTTGCCCGTTCCTTGCGGGCCTGCTATAAGTCCTTGCCCGCCGGGGCAGCGCCGGGAGTCGGGCCGCGGAAGAACCGGATGGCCGTGTCGGCCGCGTCCGGATCCGGGGGCCCCGCAGGACGGACGGAAACCCCCACGGCGTTTCCGGAAGGCCCGCCCGGGGGCCGGCCGGATGACCGCTTGGCCTATCCAGGATCGGGAGCCGAGCCCGTGATCGAGGTCGACCTCCTCCGACAACTCGGGCTGATCGTCCTCGCGGCGGCCGGGGCGCTGCTGATGGGGCGGCTCGTCCGCGTGCCCTCCATCGTCGCGTACCTCGTGGCGGGGCTCGCCCTGGGGCCGGCGACCGGCCTGCTTCCGGTCTCCGAGCCGCTGGACCTCATCGCCAAGGTGGGGATCGCCCTGCTCCTCTTCCTCGTGGGGCTCGAGCTCAGCCTGGACAAGATCCGCGACCTGGGGAAGGTGGCGGTGGTGGCCGGGCTCGGGCAGGTGGCCTTCACAGCTGCAGGCGGGTTCGCGCTGGCGTGGGCCCTCGACTTTTCTCCCATGGAAGCCCTGTTCCTCGGTGTGGCCCTCACCTTCAGCAGCACGGTCGTGGTGGTCAAGCTCCTGGACCAGAAACGGGAGCTCGACACGCTGTACGGCCGGATCGCGGTGGGGATCTTCCTGGTGCAGGACCTGGTGGTGATCGTGTTCCTCACCCTGCTCGCCGGTCTCGGGCGCCACGAGCAGGCCGACCCGCTGGTGATCGCCTCCGGCGTTCTCCTCGCCTTCGGCGGCATGGCAGTCCTGTTGGTCACCGCGCTGTTGGCCTCGCGCCACGTGCTGCCGCGCCTCTTCGGGTGGGCCGCGTCCTCTTCCCAGACCTTGTTCGTGTGGAGCCTAGCGTGGTGCTTCCTGTTCGTCGTCGCGGCCGAGAAGCTCGAGCTCTCCTTGGAGATCGGCGCCTTCCTCGCCGGCATCAGCCTGGCCCAGCTTCCGTACAACCACGACCTGCGGCGGCGGGTCCACCCGCTCATGAACTTCTTCATCGCTGTCTTCTTCGTCACCCTGGGGGCCCGCATGGAGATGGCGGCCGTGCTCGGCCACTGGCCTGCGGCGGCGGTCCTGGCGCTGTTCGTGCTGATCGGCAACCCGTTAATTTTCTTCTGGATCATCGCTTGGATGGGCTACGGCGAGCGCACGGCCTTCCTGACCAGCGTCACGGTGGCCCAGATCAGCGAGTTCTCCTTCATCTTCGCCGGCATGGGCCTCGCCTCCGGGTTGATCGACGAGGCCGTGCTGGCAGTGGTGACGGCGGTCGGGTTCGCCACCATTGCCGCGTCGGCCTTCATGATCCTCTACAACCACTCCCTCTACGCGTGGGCCAGCAGGCTGGGCCTGCTGCGCCCGTTCCGCGCCCGCGGGGAGGCGCCGGATGAGGCCGTCCGGACCGTGGGCGGCCCCTCCCGGCACGTCATCGTGGTGGGGATGAACGCGCTGGGGCGCCGCCTCGTGGAGTCGCTGTGCGGCCGCGGTGTGCCGGTGGTGGCAGTGGACACCGACCCGGCGAAGCTCGCCGGTCTGTCCTGCCCCGGCCTGATGGGAGACACCGAGTACGCCGGCGTGCTGGAGGAGGCCGGCCTGGCCAAGGCGCGCCTTCTGATCTCCGCCCTGAAGATCGAGGACGCCAACAACCTGCTCGCGTACCGCAGTCACCGGGCCGGGGTGCCTGCGGCCATCCACCTGTTCGACGCCTCGGTGCGCAGGGACCTCCAGGAACTGGGGGTCGAGTTCCCCATGAGCTCCAAGGGATCGGGCCTCAAGCGCGTCCTGGTCGCGCTGGAACGGGAAGGAGTGCTCCGGCCGTGGTCGGAATCGCCCTCCTCCTGATCGCGGCCTCCGCCGGCTTCGCCCTGTCCCGGTGGCTGAGGCTCCCGGTCCTGCCCATGCTGCTGATTGCGGGGTTCGCCCTCTCCACGGCCGGCCTGCTCCCGGAGGAGAACCTGGCCGAGACGGTGGTTATGGGGGTCACCTTCCTCCTCTTCGTCACCGGTATCGAGCTCAACTTCGATCGCGTCCGCCAGCAGAAGAGGGCGGCTCTCTGGGTGGGGATCCTGCAGTTCTTGCTCCTGGGGGCGGCCGGCTGGGGAGCGGGATGGGCCCTGGGCTACCCCCCGGAGTCCTTGCTGTACCTGGCGCTGGCGTTGAGCGCCAGCTCCACCCTGGTCGTGGTCCAGCTTCTCCAGAGCCGCCAGCAGCTCTTCGAGCCCTTCGGCCGGCTGGTGGTGGGCGTGCTCCTGGTCCAGGATTTGCTGGTGGTGATCCTGATTCCGGTGCTGCTTCGCCTCCCCGGGGGGGCGGCGGACGTGGCCGTGGGTGTGGGCGGGGTGGGCCTCCTGATGGCCCTCACCTGGGTGTGCCGGGGCTGGCTCTTCCCCCGCGCCCTCCTGGCCGTTCAGGACGACGGCGAGACCTTGCTGGTGATGATGCTCGCCGGCCTGTTCGTCTACCTCGGCGTCGCCGACTTCCTGGGCCTTCCCCTCATGGTCGGCGCCTTCCTCGCCGGCCTTGCCTTCTCGAGCTTCCCGTTGAGCGGGGTCTTGCGTGCCCAGCTGCGTTCCGTCTCGGACTTCTTCCTCGCCGTCCTGTTCACCACCCTGGGGGGGCTGGTGGCGCTGCCCTCTCTGCGGGAGGCGATCGACGCGCTGGTCCTGGCCCTGGTGGTGATCGCCCTGACGCCCCTGCTCGTGACCCTGATCGCCGAGCGCTTCGGCCTGGCCACGCGGTCCGCGATCGAGAGCGGCCTGCTCCTTTCCCAGACCAGCGAGCTGTCCCTGGTGGTGGGCATCCAGGCCCTGGCCGAGGCACGGATCGGCGAGCAGCTCTTCTCGACCATCGTCCTGGTCACCGCCCTGACCATGACCCTCACCCCCCTTCTGGCCACCGACCGCATGAGCCGATGGTTGATGCGCCTGCATCCCCTGCGCCAGCGCCCGCGCCTGGAGCGCCCGATGAGCGGACACGTGCTCCTCCTCGGATGCGGGGAATCCGGCATGGTCCTGGTCGAGACCTTTCTCGTGTTCGGCCATGAAGTGCTCGTGATCGACGACGATCCGGTGGTGATCCGGGGGCTGCAGGAGGCGGACGTGCCCTGCCTGCGGGGGGATGCCTCCGACCCCGAGCTGCTGGAGGCGGCGGGGGCGCGTCGGGCGTCGGTGATCGTCTCGACGTTGCGCCGCCCCCGGGACAACGATACGCTTCTGCGCTATGCTGCCGGAGTGCCCACTCTGGTGCGGGTGTTCGACGACTCCGAGGCGGAGGCGGTGCACGCCCTGGGCGGCAGACCCGTTGTTCTCGCCGACGCCGCCGCGGAGGACCTGCTGGCGACACTCGATCAGGAGGGGCTCCTGAGCCGAGCCGAGTGAGCCGAACCGGCAGAACCGGCCTCAGCGCTGGGCCGGGCCCTGGGCCTGTCCCCACGGTCCGGCCCTTCTACGCAGGCCTTCCCCACGGGCCCTCGGCGGGGCCGACCCTCCCCTTCCTCTTTCGGACGGCGGGTTGACGGTGCTTCCGCACGTTGGCAGTCTGGGGCTCTCGATTCTCTCCCATCTCGGAGGCTCCCCTTGGCCAGAGAGCGTATCCCCAGGATGCTGACGGCCCCCCGGATGGAGCGGTGCATCGGCTGCCACTCCTGCTCGCTCGCCTGCGCCCGCCAGGTCCACCGGCGGCTCTCCTGGGACACGGCGGGGATCCGCATCGCCTCGTCGGGGGGGCTCTCCACCGGCTTCGAGGCGAAGACCTGCCTGGCCTGCAACCCCGCGCCCTGCGCCCGCGCCTGCCCCACCGGCGCCTTCAAGCAGCGCACGGGGGGAGGGGTGGTCGTCCGGAAGAAGCTCTGCATCCGGTGCGGCCGGTGCGCGGAGGCCTGTCCGGTCGATGCCGTCTACCTCGACCCGGCGGGGGAGCCCTTCGTCTGCCTCCACTGCGGCCGCTGTGTCCCCTTCTGCCCCCACGACTGCCTGGAGCTCGCTCCCATCCCCGAGCGCGCCTGTTTCGCCGGGGCCGGGCGGGAGGTGCTGCCGTGATCCGCGACCACTTCCGGGTGCTGCGTGTCGACCTCGCCTCGGGCCGCGGCGAGCTTCTGGAGATCGAGGGGCGCGACCAGGTGGCCGGCGGGAGCGGCCTCGCCGCCCTCCTCTTCGAGCAGTTCGCCCGGATCGACCGGCCCTGGGACGACCCGGAGCAGCCCCTGATCTTCGCGATCGGCCCGCTCACGGGCTATTTCCCGCTGATGAGCAAGACTGTGTGCGCCTTCCGGTCGCCCTACCACGATCAGTACGCGGAGAGCCACGCCGGGGGCCGCTCGGCTCTCGCGCTCCGGTTCGCCGACCTGGACGCCCTCGTCCTCACCGGCCAGGCTTTGTGCCCGTCGTGCCTCCTCGTCGGTTCGCGCCAGCTCGAGCTGAGGGACGCCCATTACCTGTGGGGCACCGACGTCCTCAGCGCCGGCAAGGCGCTCCGCCGGATGTTTCGGGGCTCGGGGCACCGCAGCATCCTCCGCATCGGGCCTGCCGGGGAGAACCGCTCGGCCATGGCCTGCATCAACGCCGACACGTACCGCCACTTCGGGCGGCTCGGGAGCGGCGCGGTGATGGGCGCGAAGAACCTGAAGGCGCTCTGCCTCGTGGGCGACGCCTCCTTCGGGCTCCCGGAGGGTCGGGCGTACAGTGACGTCTTCCAGGAGGTCCACCGCCAGGTGACCGCCACGGAGATGATGCGCAAGTACCACAACCTCGGAACGCCGGCGAACGTGGCCGTCCTGAACGGCATCCGGGCGCTGCCCTGCAGGAATCTCCAGCAGACGAGCGATCCGGGGGTCGAGGGCATCACCGGGGAGCGTTTCGCCGACGCGACCCTGTTGCGCAACTCCTCCTGCTCCGGGTGCCCCGTGGGCTGCATCCACGTCGGCTTCGTGCGGGAGAAGTTCATGGCCGACAACCGGTATCTCTACCGCCAGGTCGCCTACGACTTCGAGCCGATCTTCGCGCTCGGGTCGATGCTCGGAGTCTTCGATGCGTTCGCCGTGCTCGGCCTTCTCGATACGGTCGAGCGCATGGGCCTCGACGTGATGTCGGCAGGCGTCGCCCTCGCCTGGGCGACCGAGGCCGCAGAGAAGAAGCTCGTCGGAGCGGACGAGACCTTGGTTCCGCTGGCTTTCGGGGAGGCGGAGACGTACCGCACTGCCGTGGCACACCTCGCCCGCGGGCCGAACGACTTCTACCGGCTCCTCGCCTCCGGCACGCGCCGGGCTGCGGCTCGTTACGGGGGCGACGACTTCGCCTGCGTCCTGGGCCAGGAGATGGCCGGCTACGCGAGCGGAGAGGTCTTCTTCGTGGGGCAGGCGCTGGGCCTCCGGCACTCCCACCTCGACGTCGGCGCGTACACCTACGAGGAGAAGCACCCCGAGCGCGACGTCGCGTCCGCCGTGGCGTTCTTCGAGGCGGACGAACGGGAGCGGGCGGCGCGCGTGGCCAATCTGCATGACTTCGTGGTCAACGAATTGCCA
>CAZYJP010000167.1:0-5661 GCA_964647795.1 uncultured Thermodesulfobacteriota bacterium | reverse complement strand
CGGAGAAACGGCGGCCTCCCCCAACTCGAGGTTCGGGGCGCCGGTCCGGTCCACCCACTGCCCGAACTCCTCCCGCAAGTCTTGACCCGACGCCACTTCGAGAGCCAAGCGAAGGTCGTCGAAGGAGGCGGCCCGGAATCGGTTGCCGTTGTAGAAACCTCGAAGGCCCCGAACGAAGACCTCGTCCCCCAGCCGCAGGCGCAGCATGTGGTAGAACATCAAGCTCTTGCCGTACCCCACCGCCTCGCTGGCGGAACTGTGACGTGCCCGAAACTGCCGCAGGGGGAAGTCCCTACCCCGGGCTGCGTAGTCGGCATACTTGTGCAGGGTCGACTGCCGGTACTCGCTCCCCGAGCCCTGCCCCTCCTGGATGAGGTGATCGGCCAGGTAGGCGGTGAGGCCTTCACTCCAGTTGCCCGCGTCATAGTCCACGTACACCCCGTTGCCCCACCAGTTGTGAAGGATCTCGTGCGGGTAGGAGGAGTGGAGGATGAAGGGAAAGCGGATGATCCGAGAGCCCAGCAGGGTGAAAGAGGGCATGCCGTAGCCCGTGTCCCAGAAGTTCTCGACCAGGGCGAACTTCGCGTAGGGGTAAGGGCCGAGGAGGCGAGAATACATCTCCAGGTACTGGCCTCCGGCTGCCAGGTAGCGGGCCGCGAGGGCCGGCTCGGGCGTGCGCAGGAAGACCTGGAGCTCCACCGGCCCCGCCGCCCGGGAAGATTCGGTGAGGGGCCCCGCGATCAGGTAGATCTCTTCCTGGGGCGCCGACTCCTCCCACTTCACCCGGGTGCCGGCCCCCGTGCGCCCGTGCGCCGTGCGGCGGCCCTGGCTCACCGCGTCCCAACCCGGGGGCAGATGGACGTCGAGGGAGAACGTTGCGAGCCCGGAACCGAACTGGGGCACCCAAAGCGTGGCCCCGGAGAGGAAGGCACCCTCCTCGGCCACGAGGCCGGAGGTCCGGCGGAAGCCCCGGGCATACTCCTGCTCCTCGGACAAGGGATCGTGGAGCACCCCGGAGTAGCGCAGGGAGAAGGCGGACTCCCCCCGCGGGAATCGCACGCGGTACGCAGCCGCGCCGGTGGGGAGCGCTCCGCCGGACGGCGTCTCCCCCACGGCCCGCAGGATGACCCCGGTCGACACGCTGGTCACGACCAGGGCGCGGTGGAGGAGAAAGGTCGTCTCACCAGAGGCGGCCAGCCCCTCCGGCAGGGTGACCGTGTCCACGACCTCGAGCCGATGCCTCTTGGGCTCGAGAGCCACCGAGAGCTCGTGGTGCACCGGGTGGCCCGCCCGCGCTTCCGCCCCCCAGAGGGCAGCGGCCGCCACAAAGAGAACGAGGGGAGCCAGCACCGCAGCCCTTCCACCCAGGATCCCCCGCACGGGAGAAACCATCGGCGCTTCGAGGGCACTCACCGCGCGCTCCGCAGGACGTCGGTGACTCCGGCCAGGAACTGCTCGGCATCGAAGGGCTTGCCGAGGCACCGGGACTCCGGGGCCAGCTCACGGGCCAGGTCTTCCCGCCCCGAAATCAGGAGCACCGGGACCTCGGGCGCCAGCCCCCGCAACACCCGGTACACCCGCTCCCCCCCCAGCTCGGGGAGGATCAGGTCCAAGACCACGAGACCGAAACCTTCGGGGTGCTCCTGGAGCCGCTCCAGGGCCTCGAGCCCGGTGCGTGCCCGCACGGTGCGGTACCCTTCGCCTTCGAGGACCCCCGCGAGGAGCCGGCTCACGTCCTCTTCGTCCTCCACCAGGAGCACTGCGGCGGCCGTGAGGGGGTGAACCGGGGGGGCGAGGTCCTCGGGGACCTCCGGGGCGAGGGTTCGAGCCGGGACGGCAGGCAGGCGCACGGTGAACGTGCTCCCGCCTCCGGGGACCGACCCCACCAGAATCTGTCCGCCCCAACGCCGCACCGAAGCCAGGGCCGTCGGGAGCCCGAGGCCCACGCCGGTGCCTGCCGGCTTCGTGCTGAAGAAGGGGTCGAAGATCCGGTCCCGGATCTCCGGGGAGATGCCTTGTCCGGAGTCGGCCACCTCCACATCGACCCACTCCTCCCCGAGGGGTTCCCGGTACCGCAGAGCCCGAACGTGGAGTGTGCCGCCCCCAGGCATGGCGTCCCGGGCGTTGAGGGTCAGGTTGAGCAGCGCTGTGATGAACAGGGAGCGGTCTGCCCGGGCGGAGGGGAGCCCTTCCTCGACCTCTGTTTCGACCCGGATGTTCCGAGGCAGCGTGCGCTCCAAGAGCTCTCGAACCTCCGCCACGGCGGTGCCCACCTCCAGCACCTCCTCCCGGCCCGGTCGGCGGCGGGCCGCGGTGAGGAGCTGGCGGGTCAGGTCCCCCCCCCGCCTGCACAGGGCCTGGATACGGTCCAACTCCGCGGCGCCCCTCCCCCTCGTCCCCGCTGCGACCCGGGCGACGTACAAACAACCCAGGATGCTCCCGAGGAGGTTGTTGAAATCGTGTGCGACGCCCCCCGCCAGACGCCCAATGGCCTCCAGGGCCTGGCTCCGCTGGAGCTCCCGCTCCATGGCAGCCCGCTCCCGCTCGGCGGCGAGCCGGTCGGAGACGTCCCTGAGGATGGCCCCGACACAGTGTTCGCCGTCGCCGGTGCTGACCCGGAAGCTACTGACCTCCGCCTCGAGGGAGCTCCCGTCGGCCCTCACGAGCCGCAGATCGAGGGGCTTGGACTCCTTCCCCCGGTAGGTCGACTCCACGACAGCTCGAGCCCTCCCCCGGTCCTCCGGATGGATCAGGGTTTCCACCGGCCGGCCCAGCAGGTCCTTCAGCGGGTAGCCCAGGCATCGCTCCATGGCCGGGTTGGCGAAGCGGACCCGACCAACCCGGTCGACGAGATAGATCAGGTCGCGGGTAGCGCCGGCGATCTTGCGGAACCTCTCCTCGCTGGCCCGGAGCGCCGCCACGGCGTTCCTTCGCTCGGTGATGTCCTGGATCTGGCTGACGGTATGGAGCGGAACCCCGCCCTCTCCGCGAACCAGGGTGACGGCCAGGGAGACCCAGCGAACTTCGCCCGCGCGGGTCAGGTAGCGCTTCTCCAGGTGGTAGCTGGGAATCTCGCCGGACAGCAGCCGTTCCATGCACCCGCGGCTCTCCTGGCGGTCCTCCGGGTGGGTCACGTCCAGGAAGGTGCGTCCCAGCATCTCCTGCTCGCTGAAACCCAGAAGGGTGCACAGCGCCCGGTTGACCTGGAGGAAGCGCCCGTCGGGAGCGCACATGGCCATCCCGGTGCTCGCCCAGAAAAAGGCGTTATGGTAGCGCTCCTCGCTCTGGCGCAGGACCTCCTCGACCCGCTTGCGGTCCGAAATGTCACGCACACAGGCCAACACCCGGTCCTGACCGGCGATGGCGGCCCTGCGCAGGGTCACCTCGGTCCAGAAAAGCCGTCCCGCCCGGTCCTTGTACAGCCAATCGAAACGCTGAGGCCCCTGGCGCGAGGCCATGGAAACCCACCGCCGGGCGTCCCTCTGGGTGAAGGGAGGCTCGCCGCTGCTGATGTCCCCCGCGGTCCGCCCCCGGAACTCCTCCGGAGACCAACCGAAGAGCTCGCACGCCGCCGGGTTCACGTCGACGATCCCCCCGGTGCGGGCGTCGTGCACGAAGACGGCGTCGTCGAGGGCGTCGAAGACCGCCCGCCACTGTTCTGAAGAAGGCGCAGCCGGGTCGGCTTCGTCGAGGGGATTGGGGGCGCGATTCACGTCTCTTTCGCCTGGGAGGAAGGATAACGGTCGGCCCATCGTAGCAGAAAAGGCCCGGCTTCGCCGGGCCTTTCGCTCTCGGGCCGCCGGGGGGCAGACCGCCCTCACAAGCCCGGCGGCGGCGTGAAGACTCTCTGGCCCGCCTCTTGGTCCAGGAGCAAGACGCCGCGGCCGTCGCCCTTCACCATCTTGAGCTTTCTCACATAGGTGGTGACGCTCGCCTCCTCTTCGATCTGCTCGGTGACGAACCACTGGAGGAAGATCTGGGCTGCGTGGTTGCTCTCCTTGCGAGCCAGATCCATGAGCTGGTTGATCCGGGAGGTCACGAACTGTTCGTGCTTCAGGGCTGTCTCAAAGGCTTCCAGGGGTGACTTGTAGGCCGCCTTGACGGGGTCCATCGCCCGCAGGTCCGCCTGCCCCCCCGCTTCGAGGAGGAAGCTGAAGAACTTCTCGCCGTGGGTGAGCTCCTCCAGCGTCTGAACCCGGAACCAGTTGCCGAACCCCTTGAGCTCCTCGCTCTCAAAGTAGGCCTGCATTCCCTTATAGATATAGGCGGAGTAGAACTCGTTCTTCATCTGTTCGTTGAGTGCGTCCTGGAGTTTCTGGCTCAGCATGGGGTCCTCCTGTGCGTCCCGGTTGGGGCCCGACGGGGGCCGCGAAGGTGAGGAATCTAACACCGATTCTCGGCGCGTCCAGGACGAGGGCGAGTTGCCGGTTGCACGTGGCACGTTGGTGGTTGCTCGTTGGGGTTCACGAATCGTACCGATCCGGCGGACCCGACCGATCAAGCCGATCTGCCCCACCCTTCAAGTCTTACGCTTCATGGGAGGCCGTTGGCCGTTGGCTCTCGGCGGTTGGGAGTCCACGTCACCCGTCAACGTCTCCCGCTTCCCCGGTCACCCTCTCGTCCGGAACCGGGAGGAGAGCTGCGACTTCCAGTCTTCCGCGGCAGGCCGGGGCGGGGGAGTCTTCCTCCTTGGCTCGGGGCGGCCCGCCCCCGGGCTCTTGAGCGACAGGGAGATGCGCTTTCGCTCCAGGTCCACGGCGAGCACCCGGGCCTGCACCCGCTGGCCCACGCTCACCACCTCGGCCGGGTCCTTTACGAACCGATCCGCGAGCTCCGAGACGTGGACGAGGCCGTCCTGGTGCACCCCCACGTCCACGAACGCACCGAAGTGGGTCACGTTGGTGACGACCCCGGGGAGCACCATGCCCTCCGAGAGGTCGCCGACCTCCTGGACCCGCTCGTCGAAGCGCACCGGGGCGAACTCCTGCCGGGGATCGCGGCCGGGCTTCTCGAGCTCCTCCAGGATGTCGCGCACGGTGGGCAGGCCCACGTCTCCCGCCACGTACCGGGCCGGGTCGAGGCACTGCGCCAGGTCCGCGTTGCCCACCAGGGCCGCGACCTCCACGCCCAGGTCCCGGGCCATCCGCTCCACCACCGGGTAGCGCTCCGGGTGCACGGCCGAGGCGTCGAGGGGGTTCTCGCCCCCCGGAATCCGAAGGAATCCTGCGGCCTGCTCGAAGGCCTTGGGCCCCAGGCGGGGCACTTCCTTCAGGTCGCGGCGGGTGCGAAAAGCGCCCCGCTCCCGGCGGTGTGCGACGAGGTTGCGGGCCAGGGTCTCCCCCACCCCGGCCACGTAGCGCAAGAGCGAGGGGCTGGCGGTGTTCACGTCCACCCCCACCGCGTTCACGCAGGACTCCACCACCCGGTCCAACGCCTTGCGCAGCCGGGGCTGGCTCACGTCGTGCTGGTACTGCCCCACCCCGATGGACTTGGGGTCGATCTTCACCAGCTCGGCCAGGGGGTCCTGGAAACGGCGCCCGATGCTCGCCGCTCCGCGCACCGAGACGTCCAGTTCCGGAAACTCCTCCCGGGCCACCTCCGAGGCCGAGTACACGCTCGCCCCTGCTTCGGAGACGGTGAGGAAGCGGCAGCCCTCCAGCC
>CAZYJP010000166.1:0-5663 GCA_964647795.1 uncultured Thermodesulfobacteriota bacterium | reverse complement strand
CGTGTCCTATCAGTTGACCAAGTCCGCCCGGCCCGAGCTCACCGAGGCCAAGGTGGTCGTCTCGGCCGGCCGGGGCTGCAAGGACGCCGAAGGGGTGAAGCTCGTCGAGCAGCTCGCCGACCTCCTGGGGGCGGCGCTGGGTGCGAGCCGCGCCGTGGTGGACGAGGGACTCCTCCCCAACGACCTCCAGGTGGGACAGACCGGGAAGATCGTGGCCCCGGACCTGTACTTCGCGCTGGGAATCTCGGGTGCCATTCAGCATGTGGCCGGAATGAAGGGGGCGAAGGTGATCGTCGCCATCAACAAGGACGAAGAGGCGCCGATCTTCCAGGTCGCCGACTACGGGCTCGTGGATGACGTCTTCAAGGCCCTCCCGAAGCTCGTGGAGAAGATCAAACAGGCCAAGGCCTGACCGCAGCGGGGGAGAGGGCCCGGCGCCGTCTCCCCCGCTGCTGCCTGCCGTCCAGTCAGCCAGATAGAGGGGACGACCATGGTCAATGCTCTGGATTTCGGCCTGATCCTGGTGGTGTTCGGGATTGCGGCCCTGGGCACCTGGCGCAAGGTCCGCCGGATGGCGGTGGGGGCGCCCGAGGACCGCTTCGGTAACTTCAGGCAGCGCCTCGGCGAGGTGTGGCGGGGTGTGATCGCCCACCGAAAGGTGCTCCGGGAGCGGCCGGAAGGGCTCCACCACCTCTTTCTGTTCGCTGCCTTCGCGGGCATGATCGTTCTGATCGCCGTGGTACAGGTTGCCTTCCGCCTGCCGGGGATCCTAGCCGGCCCGTTGAGCCTGGGGGTGGAGGTGCTGGGTCTCCTCGGCCTCTACGGGACGGTCCGGCTCTATCGGCGGAGGTACGGCGAGAAGCCGGACCGCCTGGACGACAAACCCGAAGACCGATGGGCCCTCTTGTTGCTGGCATCCATCTTCGGGACGGGGCTGCTGCTCACGGCCGCGCGGATCGGGGCCGCTGGGGAGTTGTGGGACCTCTGGCACCCCGTTGGATTCCTGTTGAGCCTGCCCTTCCGGGTTCTTCCCACCGAGGCAGCGGTGTGGCTCGTGCAGGTCCTGTGGAGGGTGCACCTCCTCCTGGTGCTCATCACCCTGGCGACCCTTCCTTTCGGGAAGCTCTCCCACGTGATCTTCGGCACGGCCAACCTCTTCTTCCAGAATCTGGGACCAAAGGGCGCGTTCCGGCCGGTGGACATCGAGAACACCGAGGTGTACGGGGTCGGCCACGTGGAGAACTTCACCTGGAAGCACCTCCTGGACCTGGAAGCGTGCGTGCGATGCGGCCGCTGCCAGGCCAAGTGCCCGGCCCATGCGACCGAGAAGACCCTGAACCCCAAGAAGGTGATCCAAGACCTCAAGGACCACTGGGTGGCCAAGGTGCCGGCCATCCGCCGGGGAGAGGCGGAGGCGTTCGAGGACCCGATGATCGACGGCTCCGGGGTCCAGCAGTCCGACCTCTGGGCGTGCACCACCTGCCGGGCCTGCATGGAGGCCTGCCCGTTCGCCATCGAGCACGTGGACAAGATCGTGGACATGCGCCGGCACCTCGTCCTCATGGAGGGGCAGATGCCCGCGGAGCTCGTCACCCTGAACAAGAACGTGGAGAACAACTTCAACCCCTGGGGGGTGGGATGGTCCGCCCGAAACGACTGGATGGCCCGCCGGGGGGTGCGTGCGCCGGTGCTCACCGAGGAAGAGAACCCCGAGTTCGACGTGCTCCTCTGGGTGGGGTGCGCGGGGGCCTACGACGACCGCTACCAGCGGGTGATGGGCTCGGTGGTCCGGCTCCTGGAACGGGCCGGTGTGCGGTTCGGGATCCTGGGGACCCAGGAGAAGTGCTGCGGGGATCCCGCCCGGAGCTCGGGCAACGAGTACCTCTACCAGAGCCTGGTGGCCGAGAACATCGCGGCCATGGATGCCTTGGGGGTGAAGACGATCCTGGCGCCGTGCCCCCACTGCGCCAAGACCCTCGGGAAGGAGTACCCCCAGTTCGGCGGCAACTACCAGGTGGTGCATCACGCCGAGTTTCTTCTCGGCCTCGTGGCGCAGGGCCGGCTGAAGGTGGTCCGGGATCTCCCGGCGAAGGTCACTCTCCATGACTCCTGCTACCTCTCCCGGTATGCGGGGACGGTGGACGAACCCCGGGACCTCCTGCGGGCCGTGGGAGGCGTGGAACTGGTCGAGATGGAGCGCTGCAGGGAGGACAACTTCTGCTGCGGCGCCGGCGGGGCCCGGATGTGGATGGAAGAGGAGAGCCCCAGGATCAACAACGTACGGGCCGAACAGGCCCTGGCCACCGGGGCGGGCGTCATCGGCTCGGCCTGTCCCTTCTGCCTCACCATGCTTGGAGACGGCGTAAAGGCCCACAAGCGCGAGGAGGATGTCCAGGTGCTGGACATCGCCGAGATCCTCGAGAAGGCCCTGGCCTGATGGGGCCGGGAGGAGACGCCATGAAACGAGTCGCCGCGGTCCTCCTGGGCCTGGGTTGCGCCTTGGGCGCGGCCCACGCCGCGGAGCCGGCGCCGGGATTTACCCCGCCGCTGCGCACCATCGAAAAGCCCTATACCAACGACAAGTGCCTGACCAACTGCCATGGGATTCCGGGGCTCGGTGCGACGGGCACCAACGGTGTCCTCCGGAGCCTGCACGTCGACTTGCCGGGGTACCTGCTCTCGACCCACGGGCAGAAGGGGATCGAGTGCGTGGACTGCCACGCCGATGCGGATCCCAACTTCCACCCGCGCACCGGATACGCCCAGGTCGACTGCCGGGCCTGCCACGCGGAGACGCCCCCCGAGGGAGTGTTTCCGCCGAACGCCCTGCAGCGGCTCGACGCCAAGGGGATCAAGCGCCCCCCGAAGGAGGCGTGGAAGGCCGAGGGTTGGGCAAAGACCAAGCACGCCAAGGCTTGGGAGGAGGGCAACCCGGCGGCGCCCTCCTGTGCCCACTGCCACACGGCCCACTACCAGCGAAGCAGCAGTGACCCTGCCTCCACCGTCCATCGGCGCAACCTTGCCGCCACCTGCGGCCTCTGTCACGTCGACCAGGTGCGGGCCTACGACGTGGGTGGGCTCCTGGCGCGGTTCCGCGTGGGGGGCCACGGCAAGGGGGACCTGTCCAACCGCTACAGCATCTCCGAGTGCCTGGGCTGCCACCAGGGAGAGGGCGCCCACGGGGAGGAGACGGTGACCGGCCAGACGTGCCCCACCTGCCACCGGGTGCCGGCCGAGCCCGGAGCCGTGACCGTGGCGTCGCTGCACATCCGGCCCCAGGCGGCGAACCAGCCGCTGGCCTGGGCACTGCGGTGGGGCTACACCGCGCTGTTCTGGGGGGCGGCGGCGGGCGCCGGCCTCGTCGCCCTGTTCCTGGGGTTCTCCACCCTCTACCGCCGCAGTGACGGCTGAGCGTCGCAGGAGCGGGCCCGATGTCGAAGACGCGCTACGGATTACTGATCGACCTGAGGAAGTGTATCGGCTGCCGCTCCTGCCAGGTGGCGTGTAAGGCCGAGAACGACGTGCCGCTGGGGGTGTACCGCACCTGGGTGAAGGAGGTCGAGAAGGGCACCTACCCCAAGGTGCGCCGCCACTTCATCCCCGTGGTCTGCAACCAGTGCGCCGAGCCGGCCTGCACGACCGTGTGTCCGGTCGTCGCCACCTACGCACTGGACAACGGGATCGTCTACGTCGACCCCCACCGGTGCATCGGGTGCGGGTACTGCATGGCCGCGTGTCCCTATGCCGTGCGGTTCATCCACCCCACCCGGAACGTGGTGGAGAAGTGCGACTGGTGCTGGCCCCGGGTTCGGGAAGGTCAAGGTCCGCCGGCCTGTGTGACGGCCTGCCCTACCGATGCCATGCTCTTCGGGGACTTGGGAGACCCGGAAAGCGCGATTGCCGCGGCCCTGGCGCGGGAGTCGACGGCAGTCCTCAAGCCCGAAACCGGCAACGAACCCCAGACCTTTTACATCGGCCTGGACGACGAGGCGGCGCGACACGTCCGCCACGGCGGGGAGGAGTGAGGACATGACCCTGCTCTACACCGTTCCCCACCAGGAGGCCTTTGGCCTCTCCATCGCCATCTACTTCTACCTGACCGGGCTCTCGGCCGGCTCGTTCATCATCTCCACCCTGGCCTACGGCTTCGGTTTCGAGAAGTACAAGCCCCTGGGCAAGGTCGGTGTGGTGATCGCCACCCTGCTCCTGGTCGCGGCCCCCATGTTCCTCCTCCTTCACTCCGGGCGTCCGCTGCGGGCGTGGCACCTGTTCGTGTACATCCACGGAACGAGCCCCATCTCCTGGGGCTCGTTCCTGCTCACCCTCTACCCGCTCAACTGCATCGTGTACGGCTACTTCATGTTCCGGGGCAACGCCAAGCTCACCAAGACCTTCGGCCTGGTGGGCATCCCCCTGGCCCTCATGGTCCACGGGTACACCGGCTTCATCCTGAGCTTCGCCAAGGCCCACGTCCTGTGGCGGACGAGCATGATGCCCATCCTCTTCCTCACCTCGGCCCTGGTCTCGGGCGTCGCCATGATGATCCTCGTGACGATCATCAAAGACCGCTTCTTCACGGAGAAGGGAGAGATCAACACCGAAGTCATCTTCGGGCTCGGAAAGATGCTCCTGTGGCTGCTCGTGTTCGACCTCTTCCTCAGCCTCTCGGACGTGGGGGTTCACTACTTCGGGGAGCGGGAGGGCATGGAGACGGCCAGGCTGTTCCTGACCGGGGCCTTCGCGCCGCTCTTCCTGGGGGTCGAGACCCTGATGGGCAAGGTGATCCCCCTGGGGCTGGTGGCCTCCCCCCGCACGCGCAACGTGGCAGTCTTCGGGTTCGCCGCGCTGCTGGTGATGATCGGCATTTTCTGCATGCGCTACAACGTGGTCCTTGGCGGCGAGTACTTCCCCCTGCTGTGAGGGGACGGACCCGCTCGAGGCTGTGAGGGGATACCATGACCGAGCTGAGCCGACGTCAATTCCTGGCCGTAGGGGCCACGGGTGCCGCAGGCCTTGCGTTCGAGAACAAGGCGCGCGTGCTCCGCGTTCCCGAGAAGCCCTGGAACGCCGGAACCGGACGCGCCCTGCGGAAGTTCCTCGATCCGATCCCGACCGCGTGCGTGGGGTGCTCGTCCCATTGCGCCCTGGTCGCCTACCGGGACGGGGATCGGGTGGTGCAGGTGGGCCCCAATGTCCGCGCCCCTTTCACGGGGAAGATCTGCGCCCGGGCGTATCAGGGCCTCGAGGCTCTCTATGACCCCGAGCGGGTGCTCCGCCCCCTCCGCCGCGACGGGGCCCGGGGCGAAGGCAAGTGGGAGCCGATCTCCTGGGATGAGGCGGTGGAACAGATCTCCCGGGTGTTGGAGGCGGCGCCCGCAGACGCCTGCGTGGATTCCGGCCGGCCGGATCCCGTGGCCGGAGCTCTCCTGGATCGTCTGGGGGTGGAGCGCCGCGTCGACCATGAGGCCTCCCGGCGCTGGGCGTCCCTGGCTGCCCAGCGGGCTGTATATGGGACGACGCTGGCCCGCCCCGACCTGCGCCGGGCCCGGACGGTCCTGCTGGCGGGGGCTCGTCCCCTCGACGAGGGGCCGCACTTCGCAGCCCTTGCGGGCGACCTGATCCGTGCCCGCCTGGGAGGAGCGAGGGTGATCTCGGTGAGCGCG
>CAZYJP010000165.1:0-5673 GCA_964647795.1 uncultured Thermodesulfobacteriota bacterium | reverse complement strand
TCTCGATGCTGCTCCGCCAGGGTGCCCTGGCGTTCACCCTGTGGACCGGCGAACCTGCGCCCCTGGCCGCGATGGAAGAGGCGCTCGGCCCGAGCCGAACCGCCCCCGGCGGGCGCCCCAAACCATCCGAGGCGTCTCGCCCCGAACCGAGGTGATCATGTCCAAGAAACTGGGGGAATTGCTCATTCGGGAGAACCGTCTCACACCCGCCGACCTGCAGCGGGCCAAGGACGACCAGCGAAAGAACGGGGGGCGCCTCGGTGAGGCCCTGGTGCGGCTGGGGTTTCTCAAGGAGCAGGAGCTCGTCAACATCCACTCCAAGCAGTACGGGATCCCCGCCGTGAATCTGGAGAGCTTCGACATCGACCCGGAGGTTTCCAGGCTTCTGCCCGAGGACCTGGTCCAGAAATACCGGGTGATGCCGATCAACCGGGTGGGCTCGACGCTCATCGTCGCGGTCGAGGACCCCTCGAACATGTTCGCGGTGGACGACATCAAGTTCATCACGGGCTACAACGTGGAAGTCGTGGTGGCGGCCCCTTCGGCGATCAAGGCGGTCATCGACAAGCACTACGACTCCTCCGCCACGCTCCTGGACGTGATGAGCAACTTCGACCTCGCCGACCTCGAGGTGGTGCACGACGGGGACGACGTCAGCGTCGCCGACCTGGAAAAGGCGGTGGACGAGGCACCGGTGGTGAAGCTCGTCAACCTCATCCTCTCCGACGCCATCAAGAAGGGCGCCAGCGACATCCACCTCGAGCCCTACGAGAAGAGCTTTCGGGTGCGCTTTCGCATCGACGGCATGCTCTATGAGGAGATGAAGCCGCCGATGAAGCTGAAGAACGCGATCACCAGCCGGCTCAAGATCATGGCGAGCCTGGACATCGCCGAGCGGCGGCTCCCCCAGGACGGCCGCATCAAGCTCAAGATCTCCCGGGACAAGGACATGGACTTCCGCGTCTCGGTGCTGCCCACCCTCTTCGGCGAGAAGATCGTGCTGCGGCTCCTGGACAAGTCGAACCTGCAGTTGGACATGACCAAGCTCGGGTTCGAGCCCGAGGCCCTCAAGGACTTCAAGGACGCCATCCACAAGCCCTACGGCATGGTGCTCGTCACCGGCCCGACGGGCTCGGGAAAGACCACCACCCTGTACTCGGCCCTGTCCGAGCTCAACACCATGGACACGAACATCTCCACCGCCGAAGACCCGGTGGAGTTCAACCTCATGGGCATCAACCAGGTCCAAATGCACGAGGAGATCGGCCTCAACTTCGCGGCCTCGCTCCGCAGCTTCCTGCGCCAGGACCCGGACATCATCATGGTCGGTGAGATCCGGGACTTCGAGACCGCGGAGATCGCCATCAAGGCGGCTCTGACCGGGCACCTGGTACTCTCGACCCTGCACACCAACGACGCCCCGAGCACCGTCAACCGGCTCCTCAACATGGGCGTCGAGCCGTTCCTGGTCGCCTCCTCGACCAACCTGATCCTGGCCCAACGCCTGGCCCGCAAGATCTGCCTCAACTGCAAGGAGAAGATCGACCTCCCGACCCACGCCTTGATCGACATCGGTGTCCCGGCGGAAGAAATCGGGACATTCGAGTGCTACAAGGGCAACGGCTGCGCCGATTGCAGCGACACGGGCTACCGGGGCCGCGTCGCCCTCTACGAGGTGATGCCCATCGGCGACGCGATCAAGGAATTGATCCTCAACGGCGCTTCTTCCATGGAGCTCAAGGACATGGCGATCCGACAGGGCATGAAGACGCTGCGGATGAGCGGCATCACCAAACTCAAGGAAGGGGTCACCACGGTCGCCGAGGTGGTGCGCTGCAGCGTCAGGGATTGAACGGACCTCGTCGAACGCCGCGGGCTTCCCGTCGCAGGGAACGAAACGGCCCGACCCCTTTCCACCCGCCACGGGCCGCAGAGTGCGGACAGAGGAGAGTGCGTTGATCAGCCTACACCAACTCCTGAAGCTCATGATCGAGAGGGGCGCCTCGGACCTTCACATCACCACCGGCACGCCGCCCCAGATCCGCATCGACGGCCGCCTCGTCCCCCTGGACATGCCGGCCCTGGCGCCCGCCGACTCCAAGCGCATCTGCTACTCGGTGCTCACCGATGCCCAAAAGCACCGGTTCGAGGAGGAGAGCGAGCTCGATCTCTCCTTCGGGGTGAAGGACCTCTCGCGGTTCCGAGCCAACATCTTCATGCAGCGCGGGGCTGTGGCCGCGGCATTTCGGGCGATCCCCATCAAGATCCTGAGCTTCGAGCAGTTGGGGCTCCCCTCCGTGGCTCAGCACATCTCCAACAAGCCCCGAGGGCTCGTCCTCGTCACCGGGCCGACCGGTTCTGGAAAGTCGACGACCCTGGCGGCACTGGTCGACTGGATCAATTCGAACCGCCGGGAGCACATCATCACCATCGAGGACCCCATCGAGTACCTCCACAATCACAAGGGATGTCTGGTGAACCAGCGGGAGGTCAAGGCCGACACCGACAGCTTCAAGAAGGCGCTCAAATACATCCTGCGCCAGGACCCGGACGTGGTGCTCATCGGCGAGATGCGGGATCTGGAAACCATCGAGGCCGCCCTCACCGTGGCCGAGACCGGCCACCTGGCCTTCGCGACCCTCCACACGAACTCGGCGGCCCAGACGATGAACCGCATCATCGACGTCTTCCCTTCCCATCAGCAGTCCCAGGTGCGGGCCCAGCTCTCTTTCGTGCTCGAGGGCATCCTCTCCCAGCAGCTCATCCCGAAGATGAGCGGCACGGGTCGCGCCCTGGCCATCGAGGTGCTGGTGCCGAACCCGGCCATCCGCAACCTGATCCGCGAGGACAAGATCCACCAGATCTACTCCCAGATGCAGGTGGGCCAGGACAAGTTCAGCATGCAGACGATGAACCAGTCCCTGTACCACCTCCTGTCCAAGAAGGTGATCGGCCTGGACGACGCCATGGCCCGCAGCTCCGACACGGAAGAGCTCCGCCAGATGATCGCCAAGGGGATCCCGGACTCTCTCCAGGCCCGCCGCCCGACGGTCCGGGCCATGTGACCCAAGTCCGGGATGCGCTCTCTTTTCACGGTCGTCCGCAATCCGTGACCCCGGGTCGGCAACCGGCCGTCAACGCCGAGTAACCAAGAACCGCTCTCGAAGCGAGGGAACCGATGCCCGTATACAAGTGGGAAGGCCGCGCGCGGGACGGAACCGTGAAGAAGGGCACCCTGGAGGCAGTCAACGAAGCCTCGGTCTCGGCCCATCTCAGGTCCCAGAAGCTCGTACCCACCAAGATCAAAAAGAGCCTGGGCGCCACGGAGATCAAGATCCCGGGCCTCAAGCCCAAGGTGACCACCAAGGACCTCGTGGTCTTCACCCGGCAGTTCGCCACCATGATCGACGCGGGTCTGCCCCTGGTCCAGTGCCTCGACATCCTGTCCAGCCAGAACGAGAACTCCACCTTCAAAGAGGTGATCGTCAAGGTCAAGGAGGACGTGGAGGCAGGGCACACCTTCGCCGACGCCCTCTCCAAGCACCCCAAGGTCTTCGACCGCCTGTACTCCAACCTGGTGCACGCCGGGGAGGTGGGCGGCATCCTCGACACCATCCTCAACCGGCTCGCGGCCTACATCGAAAAGGCCATGAACCTGAGGAAGAAGGTCAAGGGCGCCATGGTCTACCCGGCCACCGTGGTCGGGGTGGCCGTGATCGTCGTGGCCATCATCCTGATCTTCGTCATCCCGGTCTTCCAGCAGATGTTCGGGAGCATGGGGAAGGAGCTTCCCGCACCGACCCTCGTCGTCATCGCCCTCTCCGAGTTCACCAAGAAGTACATCCTGTTCGTGATCATCCTCTTCTTCCTCCTCGGCGTGGGGTTCCGCCGGGTCTACCGCACCGAGAGGGGGAAGCTCTTCTTCGACAAGCTCTTCCTCCGGGCTCCCATCTTCGGGCCCCTGATCCGGAAGGTCGCGGTGGCCAAGTTCACCCGGACCCTGGGGACCCTGGTGTCCTCGGGCGTTCCCATCCTGGAGGGGCTCGACGTGGTGGCGAAGACCGCCGGCAACCGCGTGATCGAGCTCGCCATCATCAAGACCAAGGAATCCATCAGCGAAGGGCGCACCATCGCCGAGCCCCTCAAGGAGACCGGCGTCTTCCCGCCCATGGTGGTGCAGATGATCGCCGTCGGCGAGGCCACCGGCGCCCTGGACCAGATGCTCTCGAAGATCGCCGACTTCTACGACACCGAAGTGGACGAGGCCGTGAGCGCGCTCACCGCGGCCATCGAACCGCTCCTCATGGTGTTCCTGGGCGGGGCGATCGGCGGGATCATCGTGGCCATGTACCTGCCCGTCTTCCAGCTGGCGGGCACCATCGGTTGACGGTGCCCCCCCGTTCATGGCCGTGGTGAAGCCTTCCAGGGGCCGGCTCCAGGGGTACCTGGTAGGCCGCTCGGCGGTCCTCCTCACCCTGCTGGGCCTGGCAGCGGCATTCCAGGCCCGGCGGGGCGGTTTCCCGGTCCCCTTCACCTGGTTCTTCGCGGTCACCGCGGCGTCCTTCGCCGTCACCCTGGCGTCCGCCGTCGCCCTTCGACGCGGTGCCTGGAGTCGCTTCTCGCCGCGACTCCAGCCCGCGTGGGACGTGGCCTACGCCACGGTCCTCGTCTACCTCTCCGGCGGCGCCTTCTCCCCCTTCGCCACGCTCTACCCCCTGGCCATCCTGGGGGGGGCGATCCTGCTCCAGCGCCGGGGGGCGCTGGCGGTCGCCACGGCCTCGACCCTCGCCTACGGCCTCCTGGTCGACCTCCAGTTCTACCGCTTCATCGAGCCCCTGAATCCCTTCCCGCTCCCCGCCCTGGAAGGGGGACGGCTCCTCCTCCAGCTCCTCTTCAACATCCTGGCCTTCTACGCGGTCGCCCTCCTCTCGGGGTACCTGGCGGAGGAACTGCGGCGGACCGGTGCACAGCTCGAAGAGGCGCAGGCCGAGGTGCTGGACCTGGAGCACCTGCGGGACGCCATCCTTCAGAGCCTGGGTTCGGGCCTCGTGGCCCTCGACCGCCGGAACCGCGAGGTCTTCCACAACCGGGCGGCCGAAGAGCTCCTGAGCCGTGCGGGCCTTCTGCTCCAGCCCGACACGGACTTCTCCACGGTCTTCCCCGCCAGGCCCGGCGAGCGGAGCGAGGCCGCGTTCCTCGGCGGCTCGGTGGTGCTCGGCTACAGCGTGTCCCCCCTGTTCGACCGCTCGGGCCGGGAAGGGGGGAACATCCTCATCTTCCAGGACGTCACCTGGGTGAAGCACCTCGAGGAGGACCTGCGACGGGCCGACCGCCTCGCCGCCGTGGGGCGCCTGGCCGCGGGGCTGGCC
This sequence comes from uncultured Thermodesulfobacteriota bacterium, assembly GCA_964647795.1. Lineage (GTDB taxonomy): Bacteria > Desulfobacterota > Deferrisomatia > Deferrisomatales > JACRMM01 > JBFLZB01. The sequence goes on along the minus strand of CAZYJP010000165.1, from coordinate 304 downwards.
CACGAGATCCGAAACCCCTTGGCGAGCCTCTCCGGGTCCGTGGAGGTGCTGCGCCAGGTCTCCAGACCCGAGACCGAGGAGGCCCACCTGCTGGAGATCGTGCTGCGGGAGACCGAGCGCCTGAACCGCCTGGTGACGAACTTCCTCCACTACGCCCGGCCGGGGAAGGGGGAGCGCACCGCCTTCCTCCTGCGGGAGCTGGTCTCGGACACCGGCTTCTTCTTTGCCCAGGGAGAGGGCAGAACCGGATTCACCCTGGAGAACGCGGTCCCCGAGGGCTTGAGCCTCCTCGCGGAACGCTCCC
>CAZYJP010000164.1:0-5703 GCA_964647795.1 uncultured Thermodesulfobacteriota bacterium | reverse complement strand
CACACGAGGGGGCGGTCGCCCTGCCGGAGAGGTATGCCTGTGAGGCTCGAGGACACGATTGCCCGGTATGATCCCCTCGAAGCCGTCATCGCGATCTCCGAGGAGACCGGGGTGGACGTGAGGACTGTGGCCACGGTTCTGGAAGGGGAGATGGACTATCTCGGCTGCCTCGGGCTGTTGGACGAGAGCGACGTGGACGAGGCGGGCCGGGCAGAACTGGAGGCACTCAAGAGGGGCAACACCGATCTGCTGGAGGCCAGCGACGGCGAGTACCACCTGGACGCCGCGGTCTCCTTCATCCAGCGCAACCGAGGCATCGACAAGGAAACCATCGAGAAGGTGGTGGACGCCAACTACCGCTTCATGGAGGAAAGGGGCTTCCTGGACGAGGAGTGGGGCCCGGGTTGACTCACGCCAGGAACACCGCGAGGATGCCCGTCAGGAACACCCCGTCGAACGTGCCGGCGCCCCCGATCGAGGCCACCGGTGCCCCGAGGGTGACGATCTTGCGCAGGTTCAGCAGGTCTGCTCCCAGCAGGCAACCGAGGGTCCCCGCCACGTAGGCTGCGGGTGCCGACTCCCCCGGGGTCATCAACAGGGCTGCGCCCGCCGCTGCCACCGGGGGGACGAAGAGCGGCACGGCAACGCCGAATCCGGGAACCGGGCGGGCCACCCGGTGGACGATCCACGTGACGGCAGCCGCGGCGGCGAGATACCCCAGGGGGGCCCGGGCCTGGCCGAGGAGGTACAGGGAGAGGAGCGTCGGGATGACCGCGCCGCCGAGATTTACTGCCAGGAGGGTTTCGCGCCGGCACCCGGGGTCCCGAAGTCGAAACCGGGAGGGGAGCCCCAGCAGGGTGCTCTCTATCGGCTGACACGGCCCCGCGAGCCGACGCACCGGGATGTTGATGCCGCTGCCGAGAAGGCTGACCAGGAGCACCAGGGGAACGGCGCCGGGGGCGAGCCCAAGCCTCTCGAAGGCGGCGCCCAGGAACCCGACTTGGGCGAGCGCGAAGGCGAAGAGCAAGAGCCCGAAGAGGAGCAGCGCGAAGAGCGCCGCAAAGGGGAAGTGGATCATCGGCCCTCTTCCCCAAGCGCTCGGTCCCAGAGCCGGACGAGGGCGGCCGCCAGTGCGTCGGGTGCCTCCAGGAGGGGCATGTGTCCGCAACCCGGAATTCGGGTGAGGCCGGCCCCGGGGATCTTTGACGCGAGTTCCTCGGACAGGGGCAGGGGGGTCAGGATGTCCGAGTCTCCGCAGACGACCTCCGACGGGACCCGAATGCCCGCCAGGGCTTCGTCCGAGAGACCGTAATCCGCACAGGCCGCGAAATCGCCGTGGACCACGGTGGGGCCCGCGGCGACCATGACCTGCGCCGCCTTGCGCCAGACCTCTTCGGGTGTGCCCTTGGGAAAACAGAACCGAGCCAGGTTCTCCACGGTACGGTGGAAGGTCTCCAGGGTCCCCCGCAGGATCCCGGGGTCGACGACGAGGCGGGCCCCCGTGGATACGGCCCCCAGGCCCCTCAGGCCCGGCGCCCGACCGGCAGCCAGCGAGAGGGTGATCGCCCCACCGAGGGAGTGCCCGACCAGGGCGTACTCGTGAACGCCGCCGTCCCGAAGCCGTCCGACCAACTCCTCGCCGTATGCGCGCACCGAGGTTCGTCCGGGACCCGGGGAGCCGCCGTGACCCGGAAGATCCACAGCCGCGGTCGGGATGGCCCGGTCCCGGAGGATCCGGGACACCGGACCCCAAAGCTTGTGGTCGCCTCCGGCGCCGTGGACGAGGACCAAAGCCCGGCCTCGAGGGTCGGGCTTGCCCGCCAGAAACCGAGTCATCCCTGCCTCCCCATGTAAGGTGTGCTCCGCACCGCTTGCCCACTGTACCCACGGAGCTGTTCTGCAGTAAACCCGAGAGGACGTTCGGGGCTCCGGTACGATCAGTTGCGGCCTTTCCTCGGGAACGGGTCGGAGTTCGCGGTCCCGTGGCAACCGGCGCGGTCTGCGACCGTCCATGGGCCGCCTCCGGGCGAACGGGGTCGAACCGCGAGCCCGGATCGGTTAGTATGGTTCGCGGCCGCCACAGTGGGAGACAGGGGCGGTGGCGGGCCGTTCCCGTGCGAAGGGGCGCCTGCGGGCGGGTCGAAACCATCGGCATTGGAGAAACGCACGCGTGAAGAAGATCCCGTGCAGGAACTCGACGTGAAGGTCGACCGGAACAATATCTGCCGGGAAGAGACCTTCACGGATCTCAAGGTGGCCTGGATCCGCCGTCTCACCCCGGTGAACCCGGACGGCTCCGAGGACCGGACCAGGAAGGTCGCGTTCCTGGGGGAGAGCCAACTCATGTCTCCCGCCGGCCCGATTCCGGTCCAGTGCCCCATCGAGGCGGCCACCCTGGAAGGGGCCATCGAGAAGTTCCCAGAGGCCCTGAGCCGGTCGGTGGAAGAGATCCTCGCCGCCGCCGAGGAGCTTCGCCGTCAGGAGATGACGCGGATCGTGACCCCGGGGCGGGAGTCGGCTGCCCGCCTGAAGCTCTAGCGCTTTCCCCTTCCCTCGCAGCACTCACGGAGAGCTCAACCCATCATGGCGCGCACAGGTTCCAAACTATGGATCGTCTTCCTGCTCCTGCTGCTGGGCGCCGCCGGGGGCGCCGGCTACCTGACCTGGCGGCAGAAGGCCGCCGGGCCCCAGGCCGACCTCCTTCCTGCCCCCCGTTTCCTGGGGAGGAGCACGCCGCTGGTCCTCGACCTCCGCGCGTCCCGGGGAGGTCTCTCCTCGGTGGAGGTTCGGCTGGTGCAGGGCGGAACCAGTGCCGTGGTCTTCTCCCGTTCCTTTCCGGGTGCCCCGTCGGGGCAGAGGCTCGAGTTCACGGTGGACCCGGCCGCGCTGGGGGTTCGAGAGGGAGACGCGCAGCTCCAGGTGTTTGCCTGGGACGATTTCTGGAGGCCCTTGGCCCCCGCCGGTCTGTCCCTGACCCTCGCTGTGTCCGTGGACCTGACGCCGCCGCCCCTGGAAATCCTGTCCTACACCCGGTACCTGGACCAGGGGGGCAGCGGCGTGGTGGTGCTCCGTGCCCCTGGGGCCGTCTGGGCCGGGGTGGCGGTCGGGGGGATCGAGCAGCCTGGCTTCGAGGTGCCGGGTGCTCCGCCGGGCGTCTGGGCGGCGCTATTCGCCCTTCCCTGGGATCAGGCCGTCCCGATCACCCTCTCGGCCGCTGCCCGGGATGAGGCAGGCAACGCGACCGTCCTGGGGATTCCCGCCGAGGTGAGGGGGAAGAGATTTCCCACCGACACCATCGAGTTGCGAGGCGGTTTCATGGCGCAGGCCGTAGCCGAACTCCTGCCCCAACGCATTGTCTCGACGCCGGCCGAGGTGCTCGAGGCCTTTCTGGTGGTCAACCGGGAACTGCGCCGGGAAGCGGTGGAGGTCACCGCGGAGATCGGCCGTACCAGCCGGGGCGAGGTGCTGTGGAAGGGGGCATTCCTCCAGGCGCCCAACACCAAGGTCTTTGCAAACTTCGCCGAGACCCGGATCTATCGCTGGGAAGGGCAGGAGGTGGACCGGCAGGTCCACATGGGCTACGACCTGGCCTCGGTGCAGCGGGCGCCGGTGCCTGCCGCAAACGACGGGGTCGTGGTCTTCACGGGTCCCCTGACCATTTACGGCAACACGGTGATCCTGGACCACGGCCTGGGGCTTCAGACGCTGTACGCCCACCTCTCCTCCGTGGCGGTCGGGGTCGGGGACCGGGTGGCGCGGGGGCAGGAGTTGGGGCGCACCGGCACCACCGGCCTCGCCGTGGGTGACCACCTCCATTACGAGGTGCTTCTCCACGGAAGATCCGTGACGCCGGTGGAGTGGTGGGACGGCAAGTGGATTCGGGACCGGGTCATCGGCCCCCTCCGAGAAGGGGGCGTGTCGCCCTTCCCCGAGGGCCCCTGAGGGGACATGCCTGGCTTCCCGCCCCCTCTACCGGAAGAGCTCCACGAGGAAACTCTTCATGTGCTCCCAGGAGCGCCGGTCGGCCCTCTCGTCGTAGAGAGCTCCCGGGAGTGCCTTTCCGTCCGCGGAGGGGTTCGAGAAGCTGTGCTGGGCGCCGCCGTAGAACACCATCTGCCAGTCGGCCTCGGCCCGCCGCAACTCCTCCTGGAAGGCGGCGACGTCCTCTGCCGGAATGAAGGGGTCATCGGCGCCGTGGAGAACCAGGATCTTGGGTCTGACACCCGAAGTGGCAGAGGGATCGGCCGTCTTTAGGCCGCCGTGGACGCTCACCACGCCCTCGACCGCCGCGTTCCCGCGAGCCAGTTCCAAGACGGTGGTTCCTCCGAAGCAGTACCCGACGGCGGCGACCCGCCGGCCGTCCACGAGCTCGTGGGCCCGAAGTTGCGCCAGCCCTGCTGCGGCCCGGGCCCGGAGAAGCTCCTGGTCCTGCCAGAACACCCCTGCCAGGTGGCGCGCCCCCTGGACGTCGTCGGCCCGCTTTCCCTTCCCATAGATGTCGGCGGCGAAGGCCGCGTACCCAAGGCGGGCCAGGTCTTCCGTGCGGGAGCGGGTGTAGTCGTTGAGCCCGTACCACTCGTGGACCACCAGGACGCCGGGCCTCTTTCCAGAGACCGCGTCGTCGTAGGCGAGGTACCCCTCGAGCACTTCGTCTCCGTGCCGGTACTCCACCGGGGTGGTCACGAGGGCGCCCGAGGCCGGTACCGCGATCAGGAAGAAGAGGGCGGCAATGAGAGAGTGTCGCATGGCATCCTCCTCCGTCTGGGGGTGTTGCCCGGAGCATAGCGCAGCCGGTGTCCAAGGCAAGGCAGGGCGGGATCCTTTCCCTCCCGCACCCTCCTGCTCGGGCGGGACGGCACCAGCTGTGGCGGGAAAGACGTCGAGGCGACACCCGGCCGAGTCTTCCGGCCTCAGGAGGAGGGGCCGGACGTGCCCCCGTCCGGAGGGCCCGTGAACCTGGACGGTCTGAACGAACGCCAGTTGGAGGCCGTGACCCACCGGGAGGGGCCGCTCCTGGTTCTCGCGGGGGCGGGCTCCGGGAAGACCCGGGTCATCACGTTCCGTATCGCTCACCTCCTGCGCCTCCAGGTCCCTGCCGACCGGATCCTCGCGCTCTCCTTCACCAACAAGGCGGCGAGGGAGGTGGCGGAGCGCGTGGAGTCCCTCGCGGGCCGCCGGCGGGTGGAGGGGCTCACCGTGAGCACCTTTCACTCCCTGGGCCTTCGCATCCTCCGGGAGGACGTGGGGCGGCTGGGCTTCGATCCCCGCTTCTCCCTCCACGGCGAAGCGGACCAACGCGCGTCGATCCGGGAGATCGTTCGGGAAACCAAGCTGCCACTCGATCCGGCCGAGGTGCAGGAGGCCATCTCCTTCTGGAAGAACCGCGGCCGCCTGCCCGACGCGGTGGAGGTTCCCCGGGGCGACGACCGGACCCGGGTGCTCCGTGACGCCTACCGGAGTTATCAGGCGCTGCTTCGTGCCCACAACGCGGTGGACTTCGACGACCTCCTGCTCCTGCCCCTGCGCCTCTTCAAGGAGAGCGCCGACTGCCTGGCCCGATGGCAGCAGGTGTTCCACCACCTCCTCGTCGACGAGTACCAGGACACCAACCCGGTCCAGTTCGAGCTCCTCAAGGCGCTTAGCGGGCGGCGGAGCAATCTGTGCGTAGTGGGCGACGACGACCAGGCCATCTACGGGTGGCGT
>CAZYJP010000163.1:0-5727 GCA_964647795.1 uncultured Thermodesulfobacteriota bacterium | reverse complement strand
ACGGTCGCTCCCCGGGAAACGGCCCGAGGTCAACCGCCCCTCCCGCCCCCGGCCCCGACGGCCGCAGACCCCGAATCCCCTCGGACACCTGCCCGATTAGCCTGATTTCACTTGATAATCCGCCGTCAGGATAGTTGGCGCCCTTCTGGGGTGTCAAGGAGTAGGGGCGGGTTTGAAACCCGCCCCTGCCTCTCGGCGGGCCCGTGTTCGCCCGTGCTGGCCCGTGTTCGCCCGTTGACAGCAGAGGAACCCATCCGTTAGCATGACACATCGTTTGTTTTTGTCCTTGACATCTCACCGGTGAGCGGAAGAGGAGGAGGGCATGGGACTCTACGAAGAGGTGTTTCGCCGCAGCCTGCAGGACCCCAACGGTTTCTGGGGAGAGGCCGCGGAGGCGGTCACCTGGACAAAGAGGTGGGACCGGGTCCTCGACGATTCCAACCCGCCGTTCTACCGTTGGTTCGTCGGCGGTGAGCTCAACACCTGCTACAACGCCCTGGACCGCCACGTGGAGGGCGGCCGGGCCGACCAGGTCGCTCTCATCTACGACAGCCCCGTGACCAATCAGGTGAAGAAGCTCACCTACCGGGAGCTCCGGGACCAGGTGGCGCGCTTCGCCGGCGTGCTCAGGGGGCTGGGGGTGGGCAAGGGCGACACGGTGATCGTGTACATGCCCATGGTACCCGAGGCGGTGGTTTCCATGCTCGCCTGCGCCCGCCTGGGCGCGGTGCACTCGGTGGTCTTCGGGGGCTTCGCCCCCCACGAGCTCGCGGTGCGCATCGACGACGCCAAGCCCAAGGTCATCGTCTCGGCCTCCTGCGGCATCGAGGGCGCCAAGGTCCTGGCCTACAAGCCCATGCTCGACAAGGCCATCGACCTCGCCCACCACAAACCGGGAAAGTGCGTCCTCCTGGCGCGTCCCCAGGTTGCGGCCGAGCTCACGCCGGGCCGCGACTTCGACTGGGACGAGCTCATGGCCGTGGCCGAGCCCGCCGAGTGCGTTCCGGTGAAGGCCACCGATCCCCTCTACATCCTCTATACCTCGGGCACCACGGGCCTGCCGAAGGGGATCGTGAGAGACAACGGCGGTCACGCGGTCGCCCTGGCGTGGAGCATGAAGCACGTGTACGACGTGGAGCCCGGCGACGTGTACTGGGCCGCCTCGGACGTGGGCTGGGTCGTAGGCCACTCCTACATCGTGTACGCGCCCCTCTTCTACGGGTGCACCACCATCTGCTACGAGGGCAAGCCCGTGGGAACGCCCGACCCGGGCGCCTTCTGGCGGGTGATCAGCCAGCACGGCGTCAAGGTTCTCTTCACGGCCCCCACCGCCTTCCGGGCCATCAAGAAGGAGGACCCCAAGGGCGAGTACCTGAAGAAGTACGACCTTTCCGGCTTCAAGTACCTCTACCTCGCCGGGGAGCGCACCGACCCCGACACCTACCACTGGGCCACCGACCTCCTCCAGCGGCCCGTAGTGGACCACTGGTGGCAGACCGAGTCGGGGTGGGCCATCGCGGCCAACTGCCTGGGGATCGAGAAGTTCCCCATCAAACCGGGTTCCCCCACCAAGGCCGTACCGGGCTACGACGTGCAGATCCTCAACGACGCCGGCCAGGTGCAGGGCCCCGGCCAGGAGGGGATCGTGGTCGTCAAACTCCCCCTGCCCCCCGGTACCCTCCCGACACTCTGGAACGCCGACCAGCGCTTCGAGGAATCCTACACCGACCCCTTCCCCGGCTACTACTTCACCGGCGACGGCGGCTACCTGGACGCCGAGCGCTACGTCTACATCATGGGCCGGGTCGACGACGTGATCAACGTCGCGGGCCACCGGCTCTCCACCGGCGGGATGGAGGAGATCATCGCGACCCACCCGGACGTGGCCGAGTGCGCCGTGATCGGCGCGGCCGACAACCTCAAGGGCCAAGTGCCGATGGGCTTCGTGGTGCTCAAGGCCGGCGCGGACATCGCCGAAGACACACTCAGGAAAGAGCTGGTGCAGATGATCCGCGACCAGATCGGCCCCATCGCCTGCTACAAGGAGACGATGGTGGTCAAGCGCCTGCCCAAAACCCGCTCCGGCAAGATCCTGCGCGGAACCATGCGCAAGATCGCCGACGGCGAGCAGTACCGAGCCCCCTCCACCATCGACGACCCGGCCAGCCTGGGCGAGATCGAGGAGGCCCTCCAGGGCGTGGGGTACGCAAAGAAGTAGGGGGGAAGGGTTTACATCGGCCGCATAGGACATATAGGACGGATAGGACCCATAGGACGAACGAGTCCTATGGATCCTCTGACCTCTGACCTTCAGAGCTCCTCGGGCACCAGGGCCACCACCTCGTCGATCGTCTCGGCGCCGACAAGCAGCATGACCAGGCGGTCCACGCCCAGGGCGATGCCGGCCGAAGGGGGCATCTTCGCGAGGTCGCGCAGAAAGGGCTCCGGGAGGGGGTAGGGATCCTGCCCGGCCCGGCACCGGGCCTCCCGGTCTGCCTCGAAGCGGGAGCGCTGCTCCACCGGGTCGGTGAGCTCCGAGAAGCCGTTGGCGAGCTCCAGCCCCCCAGCGTAGAGCTCGAACCTCTCGGCAAGGGCAGGGTCACCGGGCTTGCGGCGGGCCAAGGCCGCGCACGGGGCGGGGTAGTCCATGAGGAACACCGGTGTCCCGAGAGCGGCGAGGGCCGGCTCCACCCGGTACGCCACGAGCTCGTCGAAGGTCCCCGACTCCAGGGCCTCGTCCGCGGGTGTGCCCGCAAAACGCACGAACGCGTCCGCCACCGAAATCCTGGGCCAGGGGCAGTTCAGGCACACCTCACGTCCCGGAAGCCCCAAACGCCTCCCCAGCCCGAGCCGGCCCGCCACCGCCGGGAGGAGCGCCTCGCAGTCTTCCATCAGCGCCCGGTAGTCCGCCCCGGCCCGATACCACTCGAGCATCGTGAACTCGGGCAGGTGCCGCGCCCCCCGCTCCCCTTCGCGCCAGCAACGGCACACCTGGAAGATTCTCGAGTGCCCGTCGGACAGGAGCCGCTTCATCGCGAGCTCCGGGCTCGTGTGAAGGTAGCGATCCCCGGAGGGGGTCGCGTCGATGTGGGGCTCGGGCGCGTTCGCCGGGATCCGGTGGGGGGTCTCCACCTCCAAAAACCCCCGATCCGTGAAAAAAGCCCGAATTCCTTGGAGGATTCGGGCTCGAAGCGCGAGATTGCGCCCTTTCCGGGGCAGAGGGCTCCGTCCCGCTTCACCCATCACTTCACCCGCGTCACGTAGGCCCCCGTGCGGGTGTCGATCTGGAGCTTCTCGCCTTCCGCCACGAAGGCCGGCACCTGAAGCTCGTAGCCGTTCTCCATGACGGCCAGCTTCGTGACGTTCGTGGCCGTGTCGCCCCGGGCGGCCGGGTCCGCCCGCACGACCCTGAGAACCACGAAATTCGGCAGGGTCACGCCGATGGGGCGGTCGCGGAAGAGGAGTACCGCCACCTCGAGGTTGTCCATCAGAAAGTGCACGTCCTCGCCGAGTTGGTCGGCCGTGAGCTGGTGCTGCTCGTAGCTCTGCTGGTCCATGAAGGTGAAGAACTGCCCGTCGTTGAACAGGTAGGTCATCTTCCGCTCCTCGAGGGCTGCCGGCTTGAAGGAGTCCCCGGAGCGGTAGGTGCGGTCGAACCGGTTGCCGCTGATCATATTGCGCATCCGGCAGCGGTACAGGGCCTGTCCCTTGCCGGGCTTCGAGAACTCGAACTCTTCGATCACGTAGGGCTCGTCGTCGATTTCGAGCTTGAGCCCCTTCTTGAGGTCACCGGCCTTGTACATCGCTTCTGCTCCTGCCTGCTCCTGGCGGTCGGGTTGGGAGGGGGCAATAGGAATAGACTTTTTCCCCGCTTCTGTCAAAATGAAGCGCGTGTCCGAGAACGCGCCGCGACCCGCCGCACCGCCGGAGCCCGGAGCCCTACTCCCCCCTTCCTTCCCCGTCCGCTGGCCCCGCGCGTATCGGGCCCTGGCCGACTCCCTCGGCCCACAGAGCCCCCTTCTGCGCATGGGGGACTCCCAACCGTCGGAGGCCGACCCGGACCCCGGTGCCCTGATGGACCCGGTGGGGGAGAAGGGCTGTTCGCCCCTGCCCTACGTCCTGCGGAAGTACCGTGACCGGGCCCTCGTGCTCGCCGCCTCCCGGTGCTTCTTTTACTGCCGCTTCTGCTTCCGGCGGGGAGAGTCCCCAGACCGGCGGGGACAGCCCGGCTTGGGGGATTGGGCACGCATCGGCAGCTGGCTCCGGGAGCACCCGGAGGTCGAGGAAGTGATCCTCTCCGGCGGCGATCCCCTCACCCTGCCCGACCGGCAACTGGCGGGCATCGGGCGCCTTCTTGCCGAGATCCCCACGGTCCGGCGCTGGCGCCTGCACACCCGGGCACCGGTGGTACTGCCCCGGCGCGTCACCCCGGGCCTCGTCTCGGCCCTCTCGGCAGCGCCCCTCCCTTTGAGGGTGGTGCTCCACATCAATCACCCGGCCGAGCTCTGGGACCCGCTCCTGGGAGCCGTCGACGCCCTGCGCGAAGCAGGGGCCGAGGTCCTGAGCCAGACCGTCCTGCTGGCCGGAGTGAACGATTCCCCCGGGACCCTGGCGGACCTGTTTCTCCGTCTCGCCCGGGCCGGGATCCGGCCGCACCATCTGCACCACCCCGACCCGGCTCCGGGAAACGCCCGCTTTCGGGTCTCCCTCGATCGGGGCCTCGCGCTCTTCCGCAGCCTCGAGCGCCGCCTGGGGCCCTCTGGCTCCTCACTGCTTCCGCCCTACGTGCTCGACCTCTCGGACGGGTCGGGGAAGGTCCCGGTCGCGGCCCTCCTCCCGTAGCGATCACCCGATCCCCGTGTGCCCGAACCCCCCCTCTCCCCGCGCCGAACCTGCCGAAAAGTCCTCCACGACCACCAACTCAGCCTGGATCACCGGGACGAACACCATCTGGCAGACCCGGTCTCCCGGCCGTATCGTGAATGAGTTGGTTCCGCGGTTCCAGACGCCGATACCCACTTCTCCGTGGTAGTCCGAGTCGATGAGGCCCACGAGGTTCGAGAGCACTACGCCGTGCTTCATCCCGAGGCCCGACCGGGGGATCACCATCGCAGCGAGGCCCGGGTCGGCAATGCTGAGGGCGATGCCGCTCGGCACCAGGCGGGTCTCGCCGGGCCCGAGGGTCACCGGCTCCTCGAGGCAGGCGCGCAGGTCCAGTCCCGCGGCCCCGGCAGTGGCATAGGTGGGCAGCGGTATCCGGGTGCCCAAGAGGGGGTTGACGATCCTGACTTCGACCTTGCGGGTGGGTCCGTTCACGGGGTCTCCCTGGGGCCATTCCGGCGCGCGAGGATCTGGTCGTTCCACCGGTCTGTCGAGACAGGTCCGATCGTGGAAGAGCAATCCGAGGGGCGAACCGTCATCCGGGGGGCAACCGCCGAGCACGCAACGCCCACAGCCGCTGAGCCAGGACTCTGGCCCGGGCAGGTTTGGCGACACACCCGTCTGCTCCGGCAGCCCGCCAGGCCGAGGACTCCGCCGATCCGGCGGTGCTGTAGGTCAGGATCACGGCCGCCGGATCGGGGGCCTGGCGCCGGAGCTCCCGGATGAGCTCTACCCCCCCGCCGGAGGACAGGCACGGCTCCACGACACAGCCTACCCACTCCCCCCCCGCCCACAGCCCCAGGGGCCGTGGTGGCAGCCGAACCGCGACGACAGCAAAATCATTCT
>CAZYJP010000162.1:0-5728 GCA_964647795.1 uncultured Thermodesulfobacteriota bacterium | reverse complement strand
GGCGGGCCGCCGAGGCCCGGCAGGCGGCCGAGGGGAGCCCGGGGGTCGTGGGGATCCCCCGGGCGCTCTATGCCCACGACGGGCTGCCCTTCTGGGGCGCCTATCTGCGGGCGCTCGGGTTCCAGGTCCGGCTCTCCCCCAGCACGACGAAGAAGCTGGCAGACCTGGGGGTCGAGGCGGCGGTTGCCGAGCCCTGCTACCCGGTCCAGGTGGCGCACGGCCACGCCGTGGCGCTGCTTCGCGGTGGGGTCGATCGGGTGCTCCTGCCCAACGTGGTCGACGCCGAGGCCCCCCCCGGACACCGGGCACAGAGCTACCTGTGCCCCTGGAACCAGACCGCGCCCTTCGTGGTGGCCGCCAGCCCCCTTCTGGAAGGGCAGGAGGGGAAGCTGCTGCGGCCTACCGTCCACTTCCGCGGGGGGCCCCGGGCCGTCGAGGGAGAGCTCTGGGGGGCTCTGGCCTCCCTGGGGTTTTCCAGGGAGCACCACCGAGCGGCGGTCGCGCTGGCCTACGGCGCCCAACGCGCTTTTCGCGAGGCTTTGAGCGCCGCCGGGACAGAGGCCCTCCAAACGCTGGAGCGGACGGGGGAGGCCGGGGTGGTCCTGGTGGGCCGCCCCTACAATGTGTTCGACAAGGGCATGAATCTCAATGTGCCCCGGAAGTTGAGAAGCCTCTACGGGGTGAATGTGCTTCCCCTGGACTCCCTCCCCCTGGAGGGAGTGGGGATCGACGACCTCAACCCCAAGATGTTCTGGAGCTACGGTCGGAAGATCCTCCAGGCGGCCCGCTATACCAGCCGGCACCCGAACCTCCACCTCATCTACGTCACCAACTTCAAATGCGGCCCGGACTCGTACCTGAAGCATTTCTGCGAAGACGCGGCAGGGAAGCCGTTCCTGGTGCTGCAGTTCGACGGCCACGGCAACGACGCCGGCGCCATGACGCGGTGCGAGGCGTACCTGGACAGCAAGGGAATTCTGCGATGGTGGAAGGCGGAGGCGACATCCTGGGACGAACCCTCTACGTGCCCCGCATGTGCGTCGGGGCCGCTCGAGCCTTCGCCGCCTCTTTTCGGGGGGTAGGGGTCGACGCGAGGGCTTGTCCCCAGGCCGGGCCGGAGTCCACGGAGCTCGCCCAGCGGTATACGAGCGGCGACGAGTGCTACCCGCAACGGGTGACCCTCGCGGATTTCTTCGAGGCGATGAGGGAGGAGGGGTTCGAACCGGCCCGTGCCGCCTTCCTCATGCCGACCACGAGCGGGCCGTGCCGGTTCGGGCAGTACTCCGCGCTCCTGAGCCGGGTGCTGCGCCTTCACGGCGCCCCAGAGGTTTCCGTGATCTCCCCGAGCTCCGACACGGGCTACCGGGAAGTGGCCGCCCACGCAACATCCCTCAAGCGCCTCCTGTGGTGGGCCACGGTAGCGACCGATGTCCTGCGGGGGCTGCTCCACCGCACCCGCCCCTACGAGATCACCCCCGGCGACGCGGACCGTGCCCACGACGAGAGCATCGGCGAGTTGTGCGCCATCCTGGAAGGGCCCGGAAGGGCCGGGGGCGCCAAACTCGGCCGGGTCGCCGCGAGCCTGGGGCGCAGCCTGCGGCGGTTCCAGGAGGTTCCGGCGGACCGCACCCGGGAGAGACTCCTGGTGGGGATGGTGGGGGAGATCTTCTGCCGCCTCAGCACCTTCAGCAACGAGGATGTCCCCCGCACCGTGGAGCGCCTGGGGGGGGAAGTGTGGCTCTCGGGCATCGGCGAGTGGGTGTGGTACGTCAACGAGTGGGAGAAGGCCCACCCCGGGGAGTCCGGATGGGCCGGCCTGATCACCCGCTTGGGGACGAGCCTCTCCCACACCGTGCAGCGGCGCGACGAGCACCGGCTCACGGCGCCCGTCGCGGCTGCCTTTCGGGGGTATGAAGAACCTCACGAGGTGGCGGAGGTGCTGGAGCTGGCGCGGCCCTACCTGCCCTGGGAGGGGGCCCTGGGGGAGATGGTCCTGAGCGTGGGCAAGGCGGCCTACCTTCAGCGCAAGGGCGCCGACGCGGTCATCGACGTGAGCCCCTTCGGGTGTATGAACGGCGTCGTCTCCGAGGCGGTCTACCCCCGGGTGAGCCGGGACTACGGGGGCATCCCCATCCGGAACTTCTACTTCGACGGGTCCGGGGCCGACCCGGAACCGGACCTGGAGATGTTCCTCGAGCTCGCCCGCAACTACCGGCGCCGAAAACCCGTGCCCCGGCCTCCGGCCGGGTTGGGGGGGTGAAGCCCGGAATCGGCGCGGGGTGGGGCTCCGGCGTCCCGGTGGCCCTGGGGGAATCCGCGTGGTGTTCCACCCCCCCACCCTCGCGTGGGACCGGCAAGGGGGCACTGCGGTGCGCCGGTTTCTGGAAGCCGCTGGAGTCGAGCCACCCTGAAGTACAAGGACTGCGTGGGTCACGCCGAGCCCAGTTCGGGTTGTCAGTGCGCGGAGGCGTGGACTCGCACAGCGACTTGGACGTGCTCGTAGTCACACCGGACGAACCGGCCAAAACTTGAGACTTGGAGGGAAGTTTTTAATGACGAAAAAAAAATACCCAAGTCACGTCGGTTTCATTCCCGATGGAAATCGCCGCTGGGCCATGTCTCATGGTCTATCCAAAGAAGCCGGATATGCTCATGGTATCGACCCCGGATTCCTATTGTACGAGAAATGTAAAGAATGCGGGATCAAGGAAGCTTCCATCTATTGCTTTACCCAGGATAATACCAAGCGGCCTTCCATCCAGAAACGGGCCTTCATCGAGGCCTCCGTTGCATTCGCTTTCGAGATTGCACGCCGTGGAGCGGCTCTGCTGGTTGTCGGCGATGAGACCTCTACGCAATTCCCCAAGGTGTTAAAAGAATTCCGGCAGCGCCAGGGTGTTGGGATGAAGGTGAATCTACTCGTCAACTATGGCTGGGAATGGGATCTGGCCGGTCTTAAAAACGGCGGTCTACGTTCAGGTGAAGTTTCACGTTTGGATCTGATTGTACGCTGGGGAGGAGCGCGCCGGTTGAGCGGTTTTCTCCCGGTGCAATCAGTTTATGCAGATTTCTATGTCAGGGATGAATATTGGCCTGATTTTGATCCACAACATTTCGAGGACGCACTCGCTTGGTTTAAAACCCAGGATCAGACCCTCGGCGGGTAATTCGGCCTTTATCATATTAAGGTCATACTGAGGGACCAAACCGCGCCCGGATCGATCGGGGTGCGGGGACGCAGAAAGAAGTTCCCGAAATGAAAACCATCGGTCTCTGTTCCGCTTTGCTGTTGCTTGGCCTGCTCGCCGGCGCTGCACCGATCAGGATCTTTTCCGTCGGCCTCGAAGCGGGCGGCGCGCAGGCTGTCCGGGCACGCCCCTTGCCCATCCGCTGAGCATCCGCCCGTTCCTTCTGGACAGGAGACGCCCCATGCCACGTTGGTTTTCTTCTGATCTGCGCGATGAATGTCGACGCGAGTATCCCCACAAGTTCCCCATGCACACCTTGAAGGTGGTCGACCGACCCACGACGGCGATTCGGGAAGAGGACATCCAACGTTTTGACGAGCGAGAGACCGGCTTCAAACGGGCAGGAAGGGGAGACTTCGGCTCGTTCTTGAAGCGGGAACAACCCCGCTTCGTCGCCAAGCATCCCCTTTCCGGCGCACTGGTCACGATGCAAGGCATGCTGTCACATCTCGTCGACAGTGGGGACCGGGTGCCGGTGAACCCCGCGCCCTCCAATGGGCCCATGCCGGTTCTGCCGCCTGTGTCGAGTAGACAAGCTCCCGGCACGAGCGACCCCGTACGCATGGCCTCCCACATCAAGGAAGCGGCCTACTTTCTCCGCGCGGACGCCGTGGGGATATGCAAGCTGCCTCCCTATGCCGTGTACTCCCATGGCTCCTTTACGGGAGAGCCCGTCGAGTTGAACCACAAGTACGCCATTGCGATTCTGGTGGACCAGGATTGGCGCACAGCGTCGGCTTTCAATGGCCGCGACTGGATCAGTAATGCGATGAGCTTCATGTCCTACTCCACCTCTGGGTTCATCGCCTGTGTATTGGCGGATTACATCCGACGCCTTGGCTATCCGGCCCGTGCTCATCACGCGAGGAACTATCAGGTCGTCGTTCCGCCGATTCTCCTCTGGGCTGGCCTCGGGGAGATGTCAAGGATCGGAGACATTGTCCTTCACCCCTTTCTGGGGCCGCGGTTCAAAGCTGCCGTGGTGACCACCGATCTTCCTTTGGCCGTCGACAAACCGATCGACTTCGGGCTCCAGGATTTCTGCACGAAGTGCAAGAAGTGTGCTCGGGAGTGCCCCTCCGGTGCCATCAGCCACGGATGCAAGGTCACCCATAACGGGTATGAGAAGTGGCCAGTCGACGTCAAACGATGCACCTCTATGCGCGTGGGAAACCAAAAAGGCGCGGGTTGTGGGACGTGTCTCAAAGTTTGCCCGTGGAACAAGCCCTTCACGCCCTTTCACCGCCTGGTGAATTGGACGATGCGGAACGTCCCCTTGGCGCGCAACCTCTCGATCTGGGGCGACGACCTGATGGGGTATGGAAAGCCCGATCCAGAGAACAAGTGGTGGCTGGACTTGGAGGACGTGGACGGCTCGCTGCGGGTTCCAGGAAACGCTATAGAGGACTCCGAATTCCTCGATTGAGGCGGAGCGGTCCCCACGTGCGGGCTCCACAGACGGGCACCGGGTGAAGGAGGGCGAGCAAGTTCCTGGCAAAGTCGGCGCGGCGCGGCCGCTTCCGCGGGCGCAGAGCGGCACGCATGCTCGAAGCCGCGCGCGAGATGGTGCTGGCTTCCCTTCCGGCCGGGATGGAGGAGGTGGACGTCCGGGTCGCGCTGCTGAGAAGGTTCTACGGCAACGACCTCGAGGCTGAGGAGCTCCGCGCTGCCGAGGAGGCAATCCGGGTCAGGTCCTGGCGAAACCGCAGAGGCGCAGCGGGCGCTGCGGGGAAGACCAGAGAGAACAGCGAGGCGGATTCTCACGAACCGGTCGTCGGGATCCGGCCTTTACCTCAAACTCCAACGGTTTCCTCTGCGTCCTCCGCGCCTCTGCGGTTCACTCGCTCCCACCTTGGTGCCCTTGGCGGTTCCGTCGTTAGCCCCCGCCCCCGTTCCTTCCTCTCGAAAACCTTGGTAAAATCACACGCGCGGCGCCGCCCGGGAGATCCAGAGAAGCGGCGGTTCTCCCCGGCGCCACCCGTCCCGTCGGACCTGAGCTGGGGAGAGTGCCATGAAGCGAAAGACGTTGCTTCTCACCACCCTGTGCCTTCTCGGTTCCGTCCTCGGGTGCGGGGGCGGGGGGGGCGACCCTGGAGACACGGACACCACGCCGCCCGCCGTGGTGGGCCGGGTGCCGGCTTCAGGGGCCACCGGAGCGGCCGTGGATACTTCGATCACGGCGACGTTGACCGAGTCCCTGGACCCGGCGACGGTCACCGCGGCGACCTTCACGTTGGGCGGTCCCTCCGGAGCCGTCGCTGGACTGGTGAGTTATGCCGCCAACACGGCGACCTTCGCGCCGTCTTCACCCCTTGCCTATGCCACCGCCTATACGGCCACGCTCACCACCGGGGCACGGGACCTGGCGGGCAACGCGCTGGCGGCGTCGGTCGTCTGGGGTTTCACCACTGCCGCGGCTCCCGACACCGCGGCGCCCGACACCACCCCGCCCGATACCACGCCGCCCGATACCACCCCGC
>CAZYJP010000161.1:0-5734 GCA_964647795.1 uncultured Thermodesulfobacteriota bacterium | reverse complement strand
CGGTCGAGGCGGTACGGGGCTGCGCTCCAAGGCTCCCCGGCCCCGCCCGAAAATCCGGTGGTGGATCTTGGGCGGCCCGGATCCACCGCTGACACGTGCCCGGGGCCGGGGAGCCCCTTCGCTCCGCTCCGCAATCCGCCATGTTTCGACGAGGCGTTGGCGAGGAAGCGGGCCGGAAAATTTGATGGTGGATTCCGGGCGGCCCACAGCTTCGACGTCCGGCCGTGGAGCGGGCCTGGCGGCGCGCTCCCGATCAGAACGGCTTCCACCAGGGCTTTCGCTCCCCGGAGAGACGGTACTCCCGGCCCTTGCCCCGGATCGCGCCGAGCTCGTCCTCGAGCTCGATGATCCGCTTGTCGCGCTCCTGCATCTGGGCGCGGAGCGCCTGCACCTGCTCCTTGAGCTTTCGGATCACGGTGTCGCGCGGGTCGCTGGCGCGAGGAGCGGCAGGGATCGAGTTCTCCTCGGGGGTCGGTTCGGGGACCGCGTCCTTTGCGGGCCACGCCAGGGAGTAGTGCTTGAGGCGTAGGAGGGCGTTCGTCGGCAGGCGGAACGTTTGCGGGGGTCCCACGTTCCAGCGGGCCCCCTGCTGGCCGCAGGGGTAGATGCGGAACTGGCCGGTGTCGAGAAGGCTGTGGAGGTAGCGCAGGTCGTCCCCCGAGTCGGGGTAGAACCGCAGGTCATACGTCACCGGTTCGTTGGGGATGTCGTAGAGCAGTACCGAGAGGGCCACGCACCCGTCGTCCTCCCGTTCGATCTCGACGCCCACATCGGCCTGGAGCGCCTTGTCCAGGTCCGGCACTCTGATGAGGAAGTGGGCCATCCCGGAGCGGTCGAGGTCTCTGACCACGCTGTGCTCGACCAGGGTTCTGGCCGCGGCGGGGTCCAGGGACCAGGAGGTTGTCGGAGGCTCTCGTTCAGACGGCGTCATGCGGTCCGATTAGCGGCGCCGCGGCAGGTCGCTGCCGACGGACGTGCCAGAGGAGGGGGACCAGGCTCACGCTGAGCAAGGCCGAGCCGGCCAGGGCGAGGCCGGCACCCGGGTCATACCTTATATCGAAGATCCCCAGGGTATCAACGGCAATATCCCCCCACCGGGCCGGGGGCCCCGAGGGAAGGGCGAGGGGTTGCCCCGGAGTGGGGGTGAGCCACTGGGGGCGCGCCTGGCCGCTGCTTTCCGGGTCCCAGGCCAGCCGCAGGGCGATCCGGCGGTCGGGGGTGCGGGTCCAGTCCAGGAGGGTCAGGGTCCCCCTGCCCAAGGAGGTGGGCCGCCCCATCTCGACGAGGCGCCGGTCTCCGTCGGGCAGCAACAGATGCCACCCCCGCAGGCCGGGTTGGGCCGCCTTGAGGTAGGCGGCCACCCCGCGGGCGTGGAGGGGTCGGTTCACCCGCACGGCCCCCTGGGCCAGGGGTTCCCCGCCCTCGGTCACCTCCACCTCTGCCTGGAGGAAGCTGGGGTAGCCCTGGGGCGCGAATTCCACCTGCACGGCGGAGACCCGGTAGGTCCACTCGGGCCGTTCGCCCACCGAGAAGGACTGGCCGGGGAAGGCGGCGTGGCCGTCGGAGCGGAAGCCGGCGACCGATCCCACGAGATGGGCGCCGAGCACCAGCAGGAAGCCCAGGTGGGCCAGGTGGGAGAAGAGGGCCCGTGCCGGCCAGCTTCCCGCTCTCCGGTGGCGGTCGAGCCGCCGGACGACGCAGATACACGTGTTCAGCGCCAGCAGCGCCGTCACGGTGGCCAGGGACGCCACCCACCAGGCCGCCCTGGGCCGGGATACCCCGACCGTGCGCAGCCACTCGAGGAGGATCCCGTCCTCGATCGAGGCGTAATCCTGCGGCCGGAACTGGATCGCCAGGGACCCCCACGCCGAGAGGGCCACCAGGACGGCCACCAGGGCCAGGGTCGTCTTCAGGGACGCGAGCGTTCCGAGCAAGAGCCTCATCGGAGCAAGGGCCTCAAAGGTTCCTCACAGGGTCAGAACTGGTGGGTATTGCGCATGAGCAGGCCAACCCCCAGGTAGGTGAAGATCACCAGGCCGAGGCCTCCGAGGCTGGCCCAGGCCTGGCGCCGACCCCTCCAGCCGGCCATGTGGGGCAGGTGGATGAGTCCGGCGTAGTAGGTCCAGACGATCGCCGACCAGAGCTCCTTCACGTGCCAGAGCCAGTACGTCCCCCAGGCCAGGTACGCCCAGATGCCGCCGCTCACCATCCCCCAGGTGAACCACGCGAAGCCCCAGCGGTTGGCCGCCTCGAGGACACTGCGGTTCCCTCGGCGTCCGCGCCCGACCAGGTGCACGAGCCCCGCCGCCGCACCCACCGCGAAGCAGGCGTAGGAGGCGAAGGAGGTGGCGACGTGGATCTCGAACCACCAGGTCTGGAGCGCAGGCAGGTTGGGGGCGGGTCTGGGGTTGGTGGAGGAGGAGACGAGCCACAGCCCCGCCGCCGCCACCAGGCACAGCCCATACACTCGCCAGTGCCCTCCCCGGATGCAGCTCAGGGCTGCCGTGACGACCAGCAGGATGCCGAGGAGGAGGGTGGTTTCGTGGAGGCCCGTCAGGGGCGGCCGCCCCGTCTGGAGGGTTCGCCACGACCCCACGGCCATCGCCGCCGCTACCGGGAGAAGGACCGCGCCCGCACGAGCGCGCCCCCGCGC
The DNA here is from genome assembly GCA_964647795.1 of uncultured Thermodesulfobacteriota bacterium. Taxonomy (GTDB): domain Bacteria; phylum Desulfobacterota; class Deferrisomatia; order Deferrisomatales; family JACRMM01; genus JBFLZB01. Next base: position 3,081 of record CAZYJP010000161.1, on the reverse strand, counting down.
CGCGAGCGACACCCCCCACATGGCGGCCACGGCAGCAGCCGCCCGCAATGCCCAGGGATAGAGGCCCTCCACTCAGCGAAACTCCCGGCCCTGTCCGGGCTCCAGCACCACGACCTCGGCGCCCAGCCCCCGGGCCTTCTCGACGAACCCGCGGGCATCCTGCTCGAGGACGTCGAAGGTCGCGTAGTGCATGGGTATGACGAATCGGGGGGACAGGAACTCCACGGCCTTCGCCGCGTCCTCGGGCCCCATGGTGAAGTTGTCGCCGATGGGGAGGAGGGCCAGGTCAATGGGGTTCATCTCCCCGATGAGCTTCATGTCGTAGAAGAGCCCGGTGTCGCCCGCGTGGTACACGGTGAGGCCGCCGATCCCCACGAGGAAGCCGCAGGGGTTGCCGGTGTACTCGGCGGTCTTGTCCACGAAGGCCGACCCGTGGTGGGCGATGGTGAGCTTTACCCGGCCGAACTCGAAGCGGTAGCTTCCGCCGATGTGCATCGGGTGCACCGTCGCACCACGGCGCTGGCAGAAGGCTGCGAGCTCGAAGGGGGCGACGATGGGCGCGCGGCACCGCTTCGAGAGATCCACGGCGTCTCCCAGGTGGTCGGCGTGGCCGTGGGTGACGAGGATGGCGTCCAGGGCGGTGAAGTCCTCGACCCGGGCCCCGCTCGTGGGGTTTCCGGTGAGAAAGGGGTCGATGATGACCCGGTGCGTGCCGCCCTCCAGGAGAAAGCAGGCGTGGCCGTGATAGGTGACCTTGAGCATGGGCGCCTCGCGGGTGGTCGGTGGGGTCGGCCCTGTCCCGCGAGTCACGGGGCGCCGGTCGCGGGGGAGCGCCCCCCGCCCCGTCCGTCCCATCGGGGAGCGGAAGGGCCTGGAATCCGGGATTCCTTTGTAACTATTTGAATTTCATGAGGTTCTTGAGTTGCACAAGACCGGTGCAGCCCGGCTCGGAGCACGGCGCTGCGCGGTCCCCGAGGGTTTTTCCCCAGACTTTTTCACAGGTTATCCCCAGTTCCCTGTGGAGTTCGTCGGCCGCCTTCCCGAGCCGCCCGAGCCGGGTGCCCGTCGGCCCGTCGGGAAGGTTCGTTCCTTCTTAGCGCATCGCGGTCCGGGGTGCAAGGCGGCCCGACAGGCGGCCCGAGAGCCGGGATCCGCCAACCGCACGGGCGGTCGCCCTGGATCTCCGGGCGGGGGCTTGACCTCCGGGCGGGGGCGCCGCATCCTGCGCCCGTGCTCTACCCGTACCCCAGAGGCCAGAGGAGGCACCCTTGCGCCCGGAAGAGATCCAGGCCCTCACGGGCATCGACGTTCTCCCCCGCCACGAGGCCCGCATCGCGTACCAGTGCATCCGCTGCGGCGAGACCTTCGCTCTGGAGCGGTTGCTCTACACCTGCCCCGCCTGCCGCAGTCTGCTGCGCCTCGTCGACCAGAGCTTCGACGCGCTCCGGAGCCGCACCGGGGAGGAGTGGCGCCGGGTCTTCGACCTGCGCCGGGCGGTCCGGGTGGAGGGCCTGCAGGGGGTCTTCCTCTTCCACGAGCTCGTCCTGCCCTGGGTTCCCCTGGAGGACGTGATCTACCTTGGGGAGGGCCACACTCCCCTGGTGCGGGCCAACCCCGAGCTGGCCGGCTGGGTCGGCGCGCCGTTTCTGGTCAAGAACGACGGACAGAACCCGTCGGCCTCCTTCAAGGACCGGGGGATGGCCAGCGCCATCAGCTTCCTCAACCACTACCTCAAGGTGCACCGGCCGAGCTCGGTCCTCGGGATCTGCGCGAGCACCGGCGACACGTCGGCAGCGGCCGCCCTCTACCTCTCCTACCTCCCGAAGGGTGTCGTGAAGTCCGCCGTCCTCCTCCCCCAGGGCAAGGTCACTCCCCAACAGCTCTCCCAGCCGCTGGGCAGCGGTGCCACGGTGATCGAAGTGCCGGGGGTGTTCGACGACTGCATGCGCTTGGTGGAGGAACTCGCGGAGGGATACGACGTCTTCCTCCTCAACTCCAAGAACCCGGTGCGCATCAACGGGCAGAAGTCCTTCGCCTTCGAGGTGGCCCAGCAGCTCGAGTGGCGGGTGGAGGGGCTCACGGTCGTGGTGCCCATCGGGAACGCCGGGAACGTGACCGCGCTCATGGAGGGGTTCCTGGAGCTCTGGCGCCTCGGGGTGATCGACGAGCTTCCCCGGATCTTGGGAGTGCAGAGCGAGCACGCCAACCCCGTGGCCCTCTGGCGCCGCGACGGAGAGTACCGCCCCGTGTCGGTGCGTCCCAGCGTGGCCCAGGCGGCGATGATCGGCAATCCGGTCTCCTTCCCCAAGGTGCGGGACCTGGTCGAGGAGCACTACCGGGAGCGGTTCGAGTGCGTGCAGGTGACCGAGCAGGAGATCATGGATGCCATGCTGACGGCCAACCGCCACGGCCACGTGGTCTGCACCCAGGGCGGGGAGGCGATCGCCGGTCTGCGCCACGCCCTTCGGAAGGGCTTGGCGGGCGGGGAGGGCACGTACGTGTGCGACTCCACCAGTCATCAGCTGAAGTTCGCCGGATTCCAGGAGGCCTATTTCGACGATACCCTGGGACCGGAGTTCGAAGTCGTGCCGCGGAAGGACCTGGTGAACCGGCCGGTGGCGCTGGCCGCGTCGGCTGCGGACGTGGCGGCGCACCTGGGGCTGAAGCGGCGCTGACTCCCGCCGGACGGTCCGCCCGGGTTGCCGCGAGAGCGGGCATCCTTCCCGAGCTGCCGAGCTCCACGCCCGTCTTCCCGAACGCCGAGGGAACCTCTGGCATTCGGGCGAGAAACGAGGTAGAAACACCCCCAAGGGGGTGCCCGTGCGATCCAACTTCCGCGTGGTTTCGAGATCGACCTGTCCAGCCAGGACGCACACCGTCGTCCCCCACACCATCTTGCGTCCCCACGTTCCCCCCTGGGCCCCTCTGCCCGCGAAACCAAACCCCATAGAAGATCAACGACCGGCGTCGAGCGGAGCCGGCCACGCGGCTCGTTCAACAGGTTGTATCCGGAATGCCGGCCCTCGGCGCACAGGACCTGACCGCGGGGCCGACTGTGGTTGTCGTCCTCTAGATTCCCGT
>CAZYJP010000160.1:0-5750 GCA_964647795.1 uncultured Thermodesulfobacteriota bacterium | reverse complement strand
CAGGTTCGCCCCGCAGGCCAGCTCCTCGAGCTCGGGGGACGGGCCCGTGTCTCCCGAGACCACCGCTGACCGGCCGCCGAGTTCGAAGCGGTAGGCCAGGCTCGACGGGATGTGCCGAACGGACCCCGCCCGGCACCGCAGGGACCCCAGCTCCAGGGTCTCGCCGGGGGCCATCTCGCGGATCTCGAGCGGGTAACCCTTTGGCCGAAGCCAGGCGCCGAAGAGGTTGGAGAGCCCCTCAACGAAGGCGAGGACACCGGCTCCACCGGCGAGGACCACAGGGCGCCGCCGCGGGACCTCGTCGTAGTTGGCGGCGAAGAGGAAGGTCGGGAGCTCCGCCACGTGGTCGGGGTGGAGGTGGGTGAGGAGCACGGCATCCAGGTCCCGGTGCGTTAGGCCGACCCGCAGCAGCCCGTGAAGGCACCCCAGTCCCAGATCCACGGCCACGCTCTTGCCCTGGCCCCGCACCAGGACGCAGGGCCCGAGCCGTTCGAGGCGAGGCGCGCAGGTTCCGGTCCCGACCGTGGTGACCCGGAGCCCGCTTGACAGGAGCGGGGAGGTTGCTAGGCTCCCCACGGCACACCTCCACCCGACCGGGAGGCGCCCATGAAGGACCTCAAGGATCTGGAGCGCAATCTGAAACTTTGCGAAAAGGAGCTCGACACCCTGGCAGACCAGCTCTCGCAGAAGGAGCTCTCCCTGCGGCTCGAGGTGGATCGGTTGCGTCTGGGGCTCGAAGGGATTCGCCGGTACCTGACGGAGAAGGACCCCGGCTTTCCGGAGGCGTACCGAAATCTCAAGCGCCGCATCATGCAGGAGGTGGGGGGCGAGGAGTGAGCCCTAACCCTTGAGCTTCCCGGCGACCCGGGCTACACGGGCCCCGAGAAGCTCGCCGGCCCTCTCGTCGTCGGCGCTCGGGGACCCGAGGCACGCGGTTCCGTAGTGGCCTCCGCTCTGGATGGGGTCGCCCACCACCACCATCTCGTGGATCAGGAAGGCGCAGAGCATGCTCAGGAGGGTGGTTTCCTTTCCTCCGGTGTGGTGGCCGGCGGTGACGAAGGCGGCGCCCACCTTGTCGCTGAGCTTTCGGCGCACGCCCACGCTGCGGTCGATGAGGTCCTTCATCTCGGCCGTCGCGGTCCCGAAGTACACCGGGCTCCCCAGGATGATCCCGTCGGCAGCCACCAGGTCTTCTTTGTTGGTTTCCGAGGCGCGCTTCACCGATACGGTCGCACCCTCGCTCTGGGCGCCCATCGCTACGGCCCTCGCGAGCCTCTCGGTGTTTCCGCTCCGGCTCGAATAGGAGACGAGAACGTGGATCATGGCGGTGCTCCTGCGTCCGGGGGGGTGTGGGGCCGGGTCGCGTCACAGTCTAGCGTCGCGGAGGTTCCGGTCAAGGCCGCGGTTTGAACCAGATCCACCACCCGGACCGGAAGCCGCCAAGGGTTACTCCTCGGGGGGCGGTGCCTGGACCAGCCCGGGGCGGGAGGTGCGGTCCTCTACACAAAGCCCTCGCGATTTCCGGCAGCTTCGGGGACAGGTTTCTGGGTGGCGAGCAATCCAGGTTGACACCCCTGGATCCCCTTGGATAGCCTACCGCGTCTTTAGATCGGCGTGCGTTGCCGCCAGGAGGATCTGCGTGGGTTCAGGCTCTGCATCCTACAAAGCCGCCGGCGTCGACATTGATGCCGGCAACCGTCTCGTCGCCCGCATCAAGGACCTCGTCAAGCCCACGCTGCGCCCCGAGGTGATGAGCCACGTGGGAGGGTTTGGGGCCGCCTTCTCCTTGGCCGAGACCCCCTGCGAAAAGCCGGTGCTCATCTCCTCCACCGACGGCGTGGGCACCAAGCTCAAGGTGGCATTTCTCACCGGGGTTCACGATACCGTCGGGATCGACCTGGTGGCCATGTGCGTGAACGACGTGGTCGTCCAGGGGGCCGAGCCGCTCTTCTTCCTCGATTACTTCGCCACCGGGCAGTTGGACGAGGCCGTCGCGGAGGCCGTGATCCGCGGCATCGCCGCCGGGTGCAAGGAGGCAGGCTGCTCCCTCATCGGGGGTGAGACCGCGGAGCTTCCGGGCATGTACGCGGCGAACGAGTACGACCTGGCGGGGTTCTCCGTGGGGATCGTGGACCGGGACCGCCTCATCGACGGCTCGGGTATCACCGTGGGGGACAAGGTGATCGGCCTCGCCTCCTCGGGTCTCCATTCCAACGGGTACTCCCTCGTGCGAAAGATCCTCTTCGCCGACGGCGGATACGACGTCGGTCACGTCTTCCCGGAACTGGGCAGGTCCCTGGGCGAGGTCCTTCTCACCCCGACGCGTATCTACGTCCGTACCGCCCTGAACCTGGTTCGGGACTTCACGGTCAAGGGCATGGCCCACATCACGGGCGGGGGCCTGCCCGAGAACCTTCCGCGCATTCTCCCCCAGGGGTGCCAGGTTGTCGTGGATCGCGCCTCCTGGGAGCTTCCGCCGATCTTCCGGCTTCTGCAGAAGCTGGGCCGGGTGGAGGACCAGGAGATGCTCCGCACCTTCAACTGCGGGGTGGGCATGGCCGTCGTGGTTCCGGCTCGGGAGGTGGGCGAGGCGATGGATCGGATGGAGGCCCTGGGCGAGAAGGCCTGGGTCATCGGGGAGATCCTGGAGAGGGAGCCCGGAGACCCGAACCTGAGGTTTTCGTGACGCTCGGGCTCGGCGTCCTGGCGTCGGGGGGAGGTTCCAACCTTCAGTCCTTGCTCGATGCAGCGGCCAGCGGCGCGTTGGACGCCCGGGTCACCGTCGTCGTGAGCGACAATCCCGACTCCTTCGCCCTGGAGAGGGCACGCCGGGCCGGGGTGGCCGCCGAGCTGGTCTTGCCGCAGGGGGCGCCCCGGGAGGAACACGACCGGCGGGTGGTGGACGTCCTGCACCGCCACGATGTGGACACGGTGGCCCTTGCCGGCTACATGAGGCTCGTGAGCCCGGTTCTCCTGCGAGCATTCCCGGGGAGGATCCTCAACATCCACCCTGCGCTCCTCCCCGCCTTCCCCGGTCTCCACGTCCACTCCCAGGTGCTGGCTCACGGGGCCAGGTTCTCGGGCTGCACGGTGCACTTCGTCGACGAGGGCGTCGATACCGGCCCGATCATCGTCCAGGCCGTCGTTCCGGTACGCGACGATGACACTGCCGAGACCCTCGCGGCCCGCATCCTCCGGGAAGAGCACCGGATCTACCCCCAGGCCTTGCAGTATCTGGCGGAAGGGCGCCTGAGGACCCTGGGGCGCCGAGTGTTGCTCGATCCCCCGAGCCCGGCCTCCGGCACCCTGCATAACCCCTCCGTACGGTTCTAGATTGTTGAAAACTGCCTTCGCTGGCTTTTCCGATGAAGGGTTCCGGGGGGCGGCCGCTTCGAACCCTCACGAATCACTGCGCTTTTCAAGCTCCGTGATTTGGCGACCCCTCCCTGGGGCGCACCGCCGGCCGTTTTTCGCCGGCCCGCAGCCGGGGTCTCCGAAGATGCGGTTCCGACCTCACCCCGGCGAAGCGTACCTTGGGCGGGCCCATCGCACACGAGCTCCTGTGGGTCGGGGCGCCGGCGGTGGCGTGCCCTGACGCGGCTGGGGGGCGGAGAAATCTCTTGACTGGGAGAGGGCGGCATCTATAATACCGGGCTCTTTGCGTGATCCGACGGAGGTGTTCCCCCTGCGACCGACTCCCGTGCACGTGGCCGGCCTGCCGTCGGAGGGGCGGCGGTTCGCCTTGAGCTTCTCCCCGGAGGAGGTGGGGGCGGCGCTTTCCGCGGCGGGTTGGATGGAGGTGAGCCCGGCGGCGCCCCTCGAGGCGGAGGCCCGGGTGTTGCCCTCGGGAGCGGATGTGTTCGTCCTGGGCCGGCTCGCGACCCGCGTGGAGTACCGCTGCGTGCGGTGTCTCGCGACCTTTCAGGCGCCGGTGACGGGCGAGTTCCACGTCGCGCTGGTGCGGGAGAGGGGGGCGGGCCCCTGCGAGTGGGAGCTCCGCCGGGAGGACCTGGACGTGGAGGTGATTTCCTCGGATACCGTGGATCTCAGCGCGGTGGTTTCCGAGCAGTTCTTTCTCGAACTCGACACTCACCCGGTGTGTGGGCCGGCGTGCCGGGGCCTCTGTCCCCGGTGCGGCGCCGACCGGAACCGGGCCGACTGCGGGTGCTCGGACGCGAGCCCCCGCCGCCCTTTTGAAGTTCTCGAAGCTTGGGGAAAGGCGGGTCGGAGCTGACCGGGGGAAAGATCCCGGTACCGCGTAAAGCCGCGAACCCCAGCGACCAAGGAGACGACCATGGCCGTTCCCCAGAATCGCACGTCCCTGGCCCGCAAAAGGAAGAGGCGCTCGCACCTCGCCCTCTCGGCGCCCAATCTCGACACCTGCCCCAAGTGCCGGGAGCCCAAGCTGCCCCATCGCGCCTGCGGCGCCTGCGGGACGTACAAGGGGCGGGAAGTGATTCGCGTGGCGGAGGAAGAGAGCTGACCCCCGGGGCTGACCCGCACCCATGAGAATCGCGGTCGACGCCATGGGGGGCGACAACGCCCCCGAGGCGGTGGTGGAGGGGGCCGTGCTGGCCTCCCGGGAGTACGGGTCCCACGTGATCCTGGTGGGCGATCGGGAGACCCTCCACGATCTGCTCAAACGGCACGGGGGGACGGACCTTCCGGTCACGGTCAAGCACGCCTCCGAAGTGGTGGGCATGCAGGAGAGCCCGTCGGTGGCCTTGAGGCGCAAGCGGGACTCCTCGGTCCGGGTCGCGTTCGACATGGTAAAGGCCGGGGAGGCGCGGGCCGCCGTGAGCGCAGGGAACTCGGGCGCGGCCATGGCCATCGCCATGCTCGTCCTGGGACGCCTCCCCGGGGTCGAGCGCCCGTGCATCGCGGCGGTGCTTCCCTCCCTCGTCGGATCCACAGTGCTCCTCGACGTGGGTGCCAACGTGGACTGCAAACCCATTCACCTGGTGCAGTTCGCCATCATGGGCGAGGTCTTCTGTCGCTACGTCCTCCAGGTGGAGAGGCCTCGAGTGGGGATCCTCTCCAACGGCGAGGAAGAGAGTAAGGGCACCGAGCTGACCCGGAGTGCTCACCAGGCGCTGAAGCACTCGAGTCTCCGGTACGTGGGCTACGTGGAGGGGCGCGACATCTTCCCCGGCTCCGCCGACGTGGTGGTCACCGACGGCTTTACCGGGAACGTGGTCCTCAAGGCCTCCGAGGGCCTGGCCCATGCCATGGGCCAGATGCTGAAGGAGGAGCTCGGGCGCACCGTGTTCTCCAAGATGGGGTACCTGTTGGCTCGGGGGGCCTTTCGCAACATCCGGAACCGCCTGGATTATGCCGAGACGGGGGGGGCGCCGCTCCTGGGGGTCAACGGCGTGGGAATCGTCTCCCACGGCTCTTCGGATGCCCGGGCGATCAAGAATGCCATTCGGGTGGCCGGCGACTTCGCCGAAAGGCGGGTCAACCTGCACATGATGCAGGTGCTCGAGCGAAACCAGGACCTCGAGGGCTGGGCCGCCCCGAAGGAACGGCGGTTCTGGTCCCAGCTCAAGGACAAGATCATCCATCCCCGGCGGGAAGAGCCGGACGAAAGCTGACCCATGGAACGGCGCCACAGGATTCCCGTGCGCATCCTGGGCACGGGGCGCTGCGTACCGGACACCGTGGTTACCAACGCGGACCTCGCAGCCCGGGTCGAGACGAGCGACGAGTGGATCCGCGAGCGCACCGGGATCCGCGAGCGCCACATCGCC
>CAZYJP010000159.1:1467-5759 GCA_964647795.1 uncultured Thermodesulfobacteriota bacterium | reverse complement strand
AGGTCGTCGGTCACCGTGAGCCGGAAGGTCAGACTCGCCCCGGCCGGTCCCACGGCCGGGGCCGTGAAGGTCGCCGTCACGTCGTTTGCCCCTTCGAGAGCAACCGAAGGCCCACCGATCTGCGTCCACACGTAGCTGAGGATGGGAAGGCCATCCGACGGCGTCGAGCCGCTCCCGTCCAGGGTTACCTGCGTGTTCTCGTCCACGACCTGATCCGGGCCGGCGTCCGCGGTGAGCGCGGCGGCCACCCCGGCGCTCAGCAGAACGGCCAGAAAGGCCGGACCGACGGCGGCGGACAAACGGCAAGCGAAACTCCTCATGACCCGATCCTTTCCTGCATCCCCGGAGCTCCTAAGCTTAGCCCTCTTTCCCTGTGGCCGTGAAGGCCCTCTTTGGGTAAGATTCTTCCACCCGGAGGAGCAAGCTTCGAGGACCTGGGGGGAACGCAAGTTTCGTGCCGCTGGTTCTAGCCCGCGGAAGGTCCGAAAGGGGGTTCCAGTCCTCGAGGCCCATCCCCACCCTGCCCTCCCCTTGAAGGGGAGGGAAACGGGGGAGGGAAACGGTCAGGTGGACGGAGTGACCCCGAAGCGCCCCCTCTCCCTCAGGGAGCGGGTTGGGGTGAGGGTGGGGCCGAATGGAGGGGAGCTGGACGGGGTTCGAGGGGGGGCTGAATGGGTGGGGCGGGAATTGAGCATTGAGCAGGAAAGCACCGGGGTGAGGATGGGGGTCGGAGGCGGCTTCCACCTGGGAAAGGAACTCTTCGGAGACTCAAAGTGACCTCCTGTACCCCGTCCTTCCCAAAATGGGTAAAATTCTATCCAGCCAGGACATCGAAGGGAACCGACCCCCCCTCGTCCAACCGAAGGCTCTCCATCCTGCACGTTTGTGGGCCATCATCCCTCGGCCGACTCCGGCCGAAGAGTAGCAGGCTGCTGAAAAAGCAGCCTGCGTGCGTCCCCCTGCGTGCGTCCCATGGATGGGGCGCCGAATCGCGGCGCTTGAAGAGCGTAGTGATTCGTGAGGGTTCGAAGGGGCCGTCCCCGGGACCCGTAGCTGAAAAACCCAGGGAGGGGCTTTTTCAGCACCCTGGTAGACCCGGCGAAAGCGCTTCGATTCCCCCGCAAGCCCTTCGAGAGCCGGGGCGACTTGGCCTGAAAGTTGCAAAGCTGCACGGTGCTCTACAGCCCTCGGTCCCGAGAATCTTCCCTTCGAGGGGTTCTGCCCCTCATTTTCCGTCACCAGGAGCGCACCGATGGTCCAGGGAATCCGGCTGCTGATCGTTTTGGGGCTGTGGCTGGGGCTGTGGGCGTTGACCGGCACCACCGCCTCGGCCCAGGACATCCCCTACATCCTGGGCCCCGGCGACGAGATCGCGATCTCCGTCTGGCGCGACGAAACCCTCACGCGCGACGTGGTGGTCTCCCCCGACGGGCTCATCTCGTACCCCCTCCTCGGCACCATCGACACCCGGGGGCTGACCATCGGGGACCTGCAGGAGATCTTCACCGAGCGGCTCGCCGCCTACGTGCCGGATACCCCGGTCACGGTCCTCCTCCTGCGCGCGAACAGCATGACGGCCTACGTGATCGGCAAGGTGGAGAAGCCCGGTCAGTTCCCCATCACCATGGGCACGACGGTGACCCAGCTCCTCTCCATGGCCGGCGGGCTCAACGCTTTCGCCGCCCCCGGCAAGATCTTCATCCTTCGCCGGGTGGACGGGGTCGAGACCCGGATCCCGTTCAACTACGATCAGATGAGGCGGGGAGGCGCCCAGCAGCCGGATCTGCCGTTGGAACGGGGCGACGTGGTGGTGGTCCCATGACCCGGGGCATCCGTCCGAGAGCCTCGCTCCCCTCCCCAGGAGCCCTCCGGCTCCTCGCCGTGCTCCTCACGGTGCCCGGGGCAGGGGCCCTCGCGGCCGACGTCACGCTCGAGACGTCCCTCCAGGTGAGGACGATGTACGACGACAACGTCCTCTTCACCAACACGGCGGAGACCGACGACGTGGTCACCACGATCAGCCCGAAGCTCGGGTTGTCCCGAACCACGCCGCGAACCGACGTGACCCTGGCCGGGATCTTCGATGTCATCCGCTACGCCGCGGAGCCCGAGCTCGACACGCTTCACCACCGCTACCGCCTCGACGCCCGCGGCCAGGTGACACCGCGATGGTCGCTCTCGGGGGAGGGGGCGTACCGGAAGGACAGCGCCCTGGACGACGAGCTCGAGGAGACGGGACGATTGGCCGTGCGCACGGACCGCGAGTGGCTCATGGGAGGCGCCGGAGCGTCCTACCAGCTCACCGAGCGTTCCGACGCCGGGCTGGCCTACCGGCACACGGGCACCCGATTCGAGGCCGCCGGCCACCGGGACCGGGACTCGGACGCCGTCACTGCGACCTACGGGAGAATTCTCGGGGAGACGGGCGCGCGCGCCTGGGTGCGTCCCGGCTACACCCGCTGGGAGACCGCCGAGAACCGAACCGACGACTACACCGCGCTGGTGGGCTGGAGGGCGCCCCTGAGCGAGACCTTCTCGTTCGAGGGTTCGGTGGGCGCCCGCTACACCGTGGCGGAGAGGGAGTTCCTGGTCCGGCAGGTGTCCGACCCCACTGCCGACACCGGCTTCCAGGTGATCTTCGTCCCCGACACCCGGCGCGAGACGAGCTGGGGCTTCGTCGCCGACATCCTCGCCCGCTGGACGCGGGAGCTCTCCCGCAGCAGCCTGGGCTACCGGCGTCGAAGCCACGTCACGTCCCTCGGAGAGACCGTCGAATCCGACACGGTCCGCGCCTCCTTCCAGCGGCGGCTCACCGCCCGCCTCTCGGCGGGGGCAACCGCCGGGCTCACCTTCGCGCGGTCCATCGGGGGCCCGGAAGGCGACCGGAGCCGCTACCTCGACCTCAGCCCCTCCCTCACCTACCTGGTGACGGAGAGCATCTCGCTGGAGGCGGCCCACCGCTACACCCACGACGACGACGACACCAAGTCCCCCGACCCCGTATCCGTCCGAAACCAGACCTGGGTGCAGCTCACGGTCGACTTCTCGAACTGGAACTGGTGACCACGAGGTATCCTCCAGGGAGCACCACGATGAACGAAGCGCGCAAGACCGTCAGCATGAAGGGGCTCCTTCGCAGGAGAAAGAGGATCTTCTGGCTGTGTTTCCTGCCCATCTTCGCCGCGGCGGCCGTGGTCGGCCTGGGGCTGCCCTCGGTCTACCAGTCGAAGGCGACGATCCTCATCGAAGGACAGCAGATCCCCCGAAACTACATCACGACCACGGTCACCAGCTACGTGGAGGAGCGCCTCCACGTGATCACCCAGCGGGTCCTGAGCCGCCAGAACATCGAGGCCCTGATCGAGCAATTCGGGCTCTACCCCGAGATGAAAGGTCGGTACACGGGGGACGAGATCCGCCAGAGGATGCGCAAAGCCATCCAGCTCGAGACCATCAGCGCCGACGTGAAGGACCAGAGAATCGGCCGAACCGGCGAAGCCACCGTGGCGTTCACCATCTCCTACGAGGGGAAGGACCCCGAGACGGTCCAGAAGGTGGCGAGCGTCCTGGCCGACTACTACCTTGCGGAGAATCTCCGGACCCGGGCCCAGGAGGCCTCGGGCACCACCGCCTTCTTCGAGCAGCAGCAGCAAGAGATCCAGGCGCAGATCGAGACCCTCGAGCAGAGGATCAGCCAATTCAAGAACGAACACCTCGGAACGCTGCCCGAGAACACCCCGTTCAACATCCAGGTGGCGCAGCGCCTCAATCAAGACCTCAGCGGCTACCAGGCGCGCATCCAGACCTTCGAGGACCGGAAGATCCTGCTCCAGGGACGACTGGCCGGCGTGAGCCCCTACCTCCCCGTCGTACCCGTGGAGGGCACCGAGAGGAGACTGGCGGAGCAGTTGATGGAGCAGCGCCTGCAGCTCGCCACGCTGCAGTCGAAGTTCTCCGACGCCCACCCCGACGTGGTCCGGATCCGCAAGGTGATCGCGGAGCTCGAGACCCAGGTGGCGGAGCGGACCAAGGTCGAGTCCAAGATCGAGCACCTGGCCCAGCTCCGGGCCACCCTCGCCGGCCTCCAGGGGCGGTACGGCGCGAGGCACCCGGACGTCCTCCGCCTCTCGCGGGAGGTAAACACCCTGACCGCCGAGATCGCAGCAGCGGCGCCGGCGCTCGACGAGGCGGGGAACGCCCCGAAGCGCTTGCCGCCTCCAGCCGACCAGCCGGACAACCCCGTCTACCTCGACCTGCGGACCCAGCTCGCCTCCGCCGACCTCGAGATCGCC
>CAZYJP010000159.1:0-1457 GCA_964647795.1 uncultured Thermodesulfobacteriota bacterium | reverse complement strand
GAGCTCATCCGGAAGACCCAGGCGGAGCTCGCCGACTACGAGGGGCGGATTCGGAGGGCCCCCCCTGTGGAACAGGACTACAGCGCCCTCACCCGAGACCACCAGAACGCCCGGCGGCGCTACGACGAGATCTCGGCCAAACTGATGGAAGCCCGGACGGCCCAGGGGCTGGAGCAGAGCGAACAGGGGGAGCGGTTCACCCTCGCCGACGCGCCCTCGGTCCCCGAGAGTCCCTACAAGCCCAACCGGGCCGCCATCGTCTTCCTGGGCCTCGTGCTGGGCCTGGGGGCCGGGGTCGGCGCGGCGGCGGCCCGGGAAAGCACGGACCGCTCGGTGAAGATGGTCGACGAGCTCGGCGACCTCACCCAGGCCCCGGTCCTCTCGGTCCTCCCCTTCATCCAGACCCGGGAAGAGCGGCGGGTCCAGCAGATGCGGAGGGCGGGGTGGGGGCTGGCCGTCCTGGGGCTTTCCGCGATCGCCCTCACCGTCGTCCACCGGAGCGTCGTACCCCTCGACACCCTGCTCGAGGAGGTCGTGCTCCCGACGATCCAGAACGAGATGGCCAAGTACTTTCCCATCTCACCGCCCGAAGAGCTCAAGTGACCGACGAAACGGCAAGCGGGAGACCATGAGCAAGATCCGAAAGGCCCTCAGCAAAGCCCTCGAGTCCCAGGGCGCCGACGACGAATCCTTCTTCCCGGCCGGCCAGGAGCCTGTCCTCTCGGTCGGCAAGCGCCCCTCCGGGCGAGAGACGCCCTTCGAGGCCATCAACCCGGTCTACACCCGGACCCGGGTGCAGAAGGTCGACCCGGACGTGCTGCGCCGGAACAAGATCGCCTGCCTGGCCCACGAGGGGCAGATCCCGGCGCAGGTGAAGATCCTGCGCACCCAGATCGAGCAGAAGATGACGGACGTGGGGGGGCGCAGCCTCCTCATCACCAGCTCGAACCCGGGCGAGGGCAAGACCTTCACCGCCGTCAACCTGGCGGTCAGCTTCGCCCAGGTGGTCAACCGGACCGTGCTCCTGGTGGACGCGGACCTGCGGAAGCCCTCCATCCACCGGTTGATGGGGCTGGAGACCTGCCGGGGCCTCTCCGACTACCTGCTCCAACAGGCCGAGATCTCCGACGTGCTCTTCAACCCGGGGGTCGAGCGGCTCACCCTCCTCCCGGCCGGAACCCGGGTCCCCAACTCCACCGAGCTCCTGAGCTCCCCGCGGATGGAGTTGCTGGTCTCCGAGCTCAAGGACCGCTACCCGGAGCGCCTCATCATCTTCGACGCCTCCGCGCTCCTGGTGACGGCAGATCCGCTGGTCTTCACCCGCTACATCGACGGCATCCTGCTCGTGGTCGAAGCCGAGAAGACCTCCCGGGAGTGCCTGCAGCGGTCCCTCAAGCTTCTGGAGGGGAAGCCGTTCCTGGGGATGGTGTACAATAAAGCGCCGGACTCGGAGTGAC
>CAZYJP010000158.1:0-5762 GCA_964647795.1 uncultured Thermodesulfobacteriota bacterium | reverse complement strand
CCCGGGGCATGTCCTCCTCGCCCAGGTTCAGGGCGATCACCAGGGGCTTCTGGGTGAGGAACTGGAAGCCCTTGAGGGTCCGCGACTCGTCCTCGGTGAAGGCGAGCTCCCGCAGTGGGCGCTCCGCCTCCAGCGCCTCCCGGCAGCGCTCCAGGAGCGCCTTCTCGACCTCCAGGGACTTCTCGACCTTCCCCTTCATCTGCTTGGCGATGCGCCCGAGGCGGTTCTCGGTGATGATCAGGTCCGAGAGCAGGAACTCGGTCTGGAGGATCTCGAGGTCCCGCAGGGGGTTCACCGTCCCCTCCGGGTGGGGGACCTGGTCGTTCTCGAAGGCCCGCACCACGGCCAGGAGGGCGTCGGTATTCTTGAGGTGGGTGAGCATCTCCCCGGAGAAGCCCTCCTTCCCGGAGCCCTTCTCCACGCCGGCCACGTCCACGTAGCGGATCGTCGCATGGGTGGTCTTCTTGGGCTTCCAGATCTCCGAGAGCCGGTCCACGCGCGGGTCGGGGACCCGGCTCACGCCCATGTTCGCCTTTTTCTTGCCTGAGGCGAAGCCGGTCTCGGCCCCGGCGTGGGTGAGGAGGTTGAAGAGGGTGGTCTTGCCCGAGAGGGCGAGGCCGACGATGCCGATCTCCATGGTGTCTGCTCCTGGGGCGGAATAGGGGGCCGAACTCTATCGGGTTGCATCGGGCCGGGCAAGAGCGGACGTCGGCTGAAATCCTCCGGCTCTGTGGGAGGCGGGGTCGGGGAGCCCCTGCGTTCCACCGCGAAAGCCGCGGCCATTCGAGGGCCTGTCGCCCAGGGATGCGGTGCGCCGACCATCACCGGCGTTCCTGCGGGTTCGGCGTTTCGGTCGATGCGGTACGCGGCTCCACTCCGGGGCTCCCCAACCCCACCCGAAATTGTGGTGGTGGGTCTGGGTCGCCTTGGAGAGGGTTGGGGTGAGGGGGGCGAGTCTCCGGCACCGTTGGGGCTCGGGAGCCCGCCTTCCCTCTATCGCCGCTCCAAACGGATGTCGTCGTAGTAGGCCACGGCCCGGGTGCCGGTCTGGTCGGTGTCGGTCATCACTGCGATGGCGCCGGCCCGGGGCGGATCCGATCCGAAGGCGGCGCGGAAGTCCGCGACGATGTCCCGGCGCTCCTCCACCCATCGGCCCACGTCCCCGGGCCCGCTGCGCACCGCGATCATCACGGCGTTGGAGACGAAGGAGTTGGGGATCGGCCGGTCCACCGGGAAGTCGGTGGCCCAGATGTAGTTGAGGCTCCTCGTCTTGGGAAAGAACCAGTGGGGGAAGACCACGTAGACCCGGGCGGGGTAGTCGTCGCCCGCCTTCCGGGTGGGGTCGCTGGCCTCGACGAGGTTCTCGACCTTCCAGCGCCAGGCGAGGATCGGGTACTCACCGGGGTCGAAGGAGACCTCGTAGATCAGCCCGGAGGCGGTGCCCCGGCTCTCGGCGCGAAGGACCCGGTTGTCGCCCTCCGGGACCACCTCGTAGAGGGTGTGCCCCTCGAAGGACCGCTCCTTCCACCCCGGTCGGAGGCCAGCCTCGAAGTCGTCGACGAGGAGTGTGCGAGGCTCCGCCAGTGCGGGGGCGGCCGAAAGGGCGAGGAGGGCTGGGAGAAAGAGGAGGAGGGGTCGCAAAGGTCCCATGACACTCCACCCCCAGATCTTTCACACGGTCTTGGTCCCGCCCTGCAGGATGCGGATGTAGTTGGCCCGTTCGAAGGCCGCCGGGTCGGGGCTCTTGAGAAGGCTCATGCAGCCGCGCATCTGTGCCACGGATTTATACTCGTGGGCCTCCATCCAGGCGGCGAGCCCGTCGCGCACCTTTGCGAGGTGGGCGGGGCCGTTCTCGAGGAGGGCCGAGACCATCTGGACCCCGTGGGCGCCCGCCATGATGGCCTTGACCGCGTCGGCGGCCGTGTGGACACCCCCGGTGGCCCCGAGGCTCATCTTCACGCGGCCCGAGAGGACTGCGAGCCAGCGAAGCCGAGGGAGGAGCTCCGAGGAGTCGGAGAGCCGAAGCTTCGGGACCACCTCCAGGGCCTCCGGGTCGATGTCGGGCTGGTAGAAGCGGTTGAAGAGCACCAGGCCGTCGGCGCCGGCCTCCTCGATCCGCTTCGCCACGTGGGGCAGCGACGAGAAGAAGGGTGAGATCTTCACGGCGACCGGGATCCGGACCGACGCCTTCACGGCCTTGGCCGCCCGGACGATCCGGTCTTCCACCGCCGTGCCCGCGACGCCAAGGTCGGTCGCGACGGTGTAGACGTTGAGCTCCAGGGCATCGGCCCCGGCCTCCTGGCACTGGCGGGCGTAGTCTATCCATCCTCCGTCGGATGTGCCGTTGAGGGAGGCGATCACCGGCACCCCTGCCGCCTCTTTCACCATGCGGACGGTCTCGAGGTACCGCTCCGGCCCGATCATCCGGTACTCCTCGCGCCGGGGGAAGTAGGTGAGGGCCTCGGCAAAGGATTCCTCGGCGGCCTCCACGTCCTGCACTTGGCGAAACTGCTCGTTCGCGATCTGCTCCTCGAAAAGGCTGCGGAGTATGAGGGCCGGCGCGCCGGCGTCCTCGAGGCGCTTGACGGTGTCGAGGTCGTCGGTCAGGGGCGAAGCCCCGGGGATGAGCGGGTGGGAGAGCTTCAGCCCCAGATAGGTGGTGGAGAGATCCATCGGCGCACTCCTTTTCGATCGCGATCCGGCGAAGGGGGGAAACGGGGCCTCATGCGCCCCCGGAGGTGCCTCCGCCCACGTGGAGCTTCGCGAGTTGCTCGTAGAGGTTCCACTGGCTCCGCACGCCGGCCTGGGCGCCTTCCAGGAGTGCCCTCGCCCGCTCCGGATCCATGCTCTGGAGCATCCGGTAGCGGGTCTCCTTGTAGATGTAGTCCTGGAGGTCGATCTTGGGGGCGGCCGAGTCGAGCTGGAGCGGGTTCTTGCCCTGCTCCTTGAGGCGGGGGTCGAACCGGAAGAGAGGCCAGTGGCCCGAATCCACGGCGAGGCGTTGCTGCTCGGGGCCCTGGGCCAGGTCGTAGCCGTGGGCGATGCAGTGGCTGTAGGCGATGATGAGGGAGGTTCCCGGGTAGCTCTCCGCCTCGGCGAACGCCCGCACGGTCTGCTGATCCTTGGCGCCGAAGGCTACCTTGGCGACGTACACGTGCCCGTAGATCATGGCCATGAGCCCCAGGTCCTTCTTGGCCATCCCCTTGCCGGCGGCTGCAAATTTGGCCGTGGCGCCCATGGGGGTGGACTTGGACATCTGCCCACCGGTGTTCGAGTACACCTCCGTGTCCATGACGAGGATGTTCACGTCGCGGCCCATGGCAAAGACGTGGTCGAGGCCCCCGTAGCCGATGTCGTAGGCCCACCCGTCGCCCCCGAGGATCCACACGCTCTTCTTCACCAGGTAGTCGGCGAGATCCGTGAGGCGCCGGGCCTCGGAGGAGCGGAGCTTCTTGATCTTGCCCTTGAGCTCGGCCACCCGCTGACGCTGGGCGGCGATGTTGGCCTCGGACCCCTGGTCGGCGCCGAGGATCGCGGTCACCAGATCGTCCCCGACCTTCGGCGCGAGGGTTCGGAGGAGCTCGGCGGCCTGCTCCCTGTGCTTGTCCACGGCGAGCCGCATCCCGAAGCCGAACTCGGCGTTGTCCTCGAAGAGGGAGTTCGACCACACGGGGCCCCGTCCCTCGGCGTTGGCGGCGTAAGGCGTCGTGGGCAGGTTGCCGCCGTAGATCGAGGAGCAGCCCGTGGCGTTGGCGATCATCAGCCGGTCGCCGTAGAGCTGGCTCATGAGCTTGATGTAGGGGGTCTCGCCGCACCCCGCGCAGCAGCCCGAGAACTCGAAGAGGGGTTCCAGGAGCTGGGTGCCCTTGACGTCGGTCTTGACGCTCGCCCGATCCACCAGGGGCAGGGTAAGGAAGAAGTCCCAGTTCGCCCGCTCCGGCTCCCGCAGCGGGAGCTGGGCCGCCATGTTGATGGCCTTGTGGGAGGGGTTCGTCTTGTCCTTGGCCGGGCAGGTCATGACGCAGACGCGGCACCCGGTGCAGTCCTCCGGGGCCACCTGGATGGTCCACTTCAGGCCCTTGTGATCCTTGGCCTTGGCGTCCGCCGATCGAAAGGACTTCGGGGCCCTTCCGAGGAGCTTCGGGTCGTAGACCTTCGCCCGGATCGTGCCGCTGGGGCACACGAACGAGCACTTGCCGCACTGGATGCACACCGCGGGGTCCCAGACCGGGATCTCCTGAGCGATGTTTCGCTTCTCCCACCGGGTGGTGCCCACGGGCCACGTGCCGTCCACGGGCATTGCGCTCACGGGCAGGTCGTCGCCCTTCAGGGCCATCATGGCGCCCTCGACGTGCTTGACGAACTCGGGGGCCGCGTCCGAGAGGATCGGCGGTCGGGTGAGCTTCGAGGTCGCCTTGGCCGGCACCGCCACCTCGTGCAGGTTCGCCAGGGTCTCGTCCACGGCTTCGAAGTTCTGCTTTACGATCGAGGCGCCCTTCTTCCCGTAGGTCTTCTCGATGGAGTACTTGATCTGTCCGATCGCCTCGTCGCGCGGCAGCACCCCCGAAATGGCGAAGAAGCACGTCTGCATGATCGTGTTGATGCGGGCGCCCATCCCGGTCTTCTTGGCCACTTCGTAGGCGTCGATCACATAGAACCGGAGCTTCTTGCGGATGATCTGCTCCTGGACCTCCCGGGGCAGCTCCTTCCAGACCTCGCCCGGCCCGTACGGAGCGTTCAGGAGAAAGACCGCCCCCGGCGCCGCAAAGTCGAGGACGTCGTACTTCTCGAGGAAGTTGTAGGAGTGGCAGGCGACGAAGCTCGCCTTGCGGATCTGGTAGCTCGAGCGGATGAGCCGCGGCCCGAAGCGCAGGTGGGAAACGGTGACCCCGCCCGACTTCTTCGAATCGTAGACGAAATAGCCCTGGGCGAAGTTCGGGGTCTCTTCGCCGATGATTTTGATGGAGTTCTTGTTCGCTCCCACCGTGCCGTCGGCCCCCAGGCCCCAGAAGACGCACCGAACCACATCCGAGGGCTCGATGTCGAACTCGGGGTCCACCGCGAGACTCGTGTGGCTGACGTCGTCCACAATGCCGACGGTGTAGTGGTTCTTGGGCTTCTTCTTCTTCAGCTCGTCCAGGGCCGCCTTGACCTGGGCCGGGTTGAACTCCTTGGACGAGAGGCCGTAGCGGCCCCCCACGACCCGCGCATCCCCCGCCCGCCCCGCCTCCACCAGGGCCGTGATCACGTCCTGGTACAGGGGCTCGCCTGCGGCTCCGGGCTCCTTGGTGCGGTCGAGCACCGAGATGGACTTCACGGACTTGGGCAGCGCCTTCGCGAAGTGCTCCACCGAGAACGGCCGGAAAAGGCGCACCTTCAGGAGGCCCACCTTCTCTCCCTTGCCCACCAGGTGTTCGACGGTCTCGTGGGCCACCTCGGCTCCCGAGCCCATCATCACCACCACGCGCTCGGCCTTGGGATGGCCCACGTAGTCGAAGAGTTTGTACCGACGACCCGTCAGCTTCGCGAAGCGGTCCATCGTCTCCTGGACCACCCCGGCACAGGCGTCGTAGAAGGGGTTGCACGCCTCTCGGGACTGGAAGAAGGTGTCCGGGTTCTGGGCCGTTCCCCGGATGCGGGGCCGGTCCGGGGAGAGCGCGCGTTCCCGGTGGGCGCGCACCAGGTCGTCGTCCACCATGGCGAGCAGATCGGCGTTGGTGAGCTCCTCGACCTTGGCCACCTCGTGGGAGGTGCGAAACCCG
>CAZYJP010000157.1:0-5764 GCA_964647795.1 uncultured Thermodesulfobacteriota bacterium | reverse complement strand
CGGGCCGTGGGCCTCCACGACGCCGTGCTCGCCCTGCCCCGGGGGTACGATACGCCTATCTTGGAAGAAGGTCTCTCGTTGAGCTCGGGCCAGAGGCAGCTGGTGGCCTTCGCCCGGGCCCTGGCGGGGAACCCTCGCCTGCTGGTTTTGGACGAGGCGACCTCCGAAATCGACCAGGCAACCGAAGCGGTGATCGAGAAGGCCCTGGAGATCCTTCTCCGAGGGCGGACCAGCCTCGTGGTGGCCCACCGCCTCGCCACCGTGCGGCGCGCCCATCGGGTCGTGGTACTTGCCCGGGGACGCGTGGCCGAGCAGGGCACGCACCGCGAGCTCATGAGCCGCGGCGGGCTCTACCGCACCTTGTACGAGCTCCAATTCCGGCGTCCGGCTGCCTGAGGCCGGGATCCCCAACCCGAGGAAACCGCCCATGGGAGACACCGTACCCCCCGAACACCTGCCCGAGCTCTTGGGGCTCCTGGCCGTCCTGCTGCTTCTCTCGGCCTTTTTCTCCGGGTCGGAGACCGCTCTGCTGGGGACCGACTGGCTGAAGATGCGCTACCTGGCGCGCAAGGGAAACCGGCGTGCCCGCATCCACCAGACCCTCATGGAGCGAAGGGACCTGCTGCTGGGCACCATCCTGGTGGGGAACAACCTGGTCAACATCGCGGCCTCCGCGATTGCCACGGCGCTCGCCCTCGCGACCTTCGGGGAACGCGGCATCGTTGTGGCGACCGGGGCGATGACGCTACTACTCCTTGTCTTCGGGGAGATCGCCCCCAAGACGTTCGCGAGCCAGCGCGCTGAGTTCGTGGCCTTGGCCGTTGCACCGGTCTTCGCACTCCTGGGGCGGCTCCTGTACCCGGCCGTGGTCACGGTGACCTTTCTCTCCAACGGCCTGCTCCGGCTGTTCGGGGCCCGCCCCGAAGCCATCCCGCGCCCCAGCCTCTCCGAGGACGAGATCCGCACCCTGATCACGGAGGGGGGGGCAACCGGGGCCGTGGCAGAAGGCAAGCACCGGATGCTGCACGGAATCTTCCAGATGGGACGACAGACCGTGCGCGAGGTCATGGTCCCCCGCACCCGGGTCCGGGCCCTGGACGTGACGACCCCGATGGGGGCTGCGGTGGAGTCGTTCGTCACCACCGGCTACACGCGTCTGCCGGTCTATCGCGAGAATCTCGATGAGATCGTCGGCATCGCCCACGCCCGGGACGCGCTGGCCCTCGTTGGCAGGGGTGCGGCGGGAAACCTCGCGTCCATCGCCCGGGAGCCCTTCTTCGTGCCCGAGTCCAAGGACCTGGAGAGCATGCTCTACGAATTCCAGGCCAAGCGAAACCACATGGCGGTGGTCGTAGACGAGTACGGCGGAGTCGAGGGGATCGTCACCCTGGAGGACGTGCTCGAGGAGATCGTGGGCGAGATCCGCGACGAACACGACGTGGAAGGGGAGGCGATCCGCTTCCTCCCCGGCGGAGAGGTGCTGGTCCACGGAGGAGTTTCCCTGCGGGAGGTGAACCAGCGATTGAAGCTTCGCCTTCCCACCGACACCGATGTCACGCTGGGCGGCTTCGTCATGACGCGCCTGGGACACATCCCGGAGGTGGGAGAGAGCATTCGCCACGGGAATGCGGTCTTCGCGGTGGAGCGCATGGGCCGCCACCGAGTGCTCTTGGCCCGGGTGACCCCCGTGCCCCCGCCCGGCCCGGCCAGGCCAAGACCCCCGACCGGGGAGGCCGTCAAGAAGATGACCTGACGCTCCGGAGCGCTGGGCCTCGGCAGGGGGACGACCCACCCGGAAGCCGGGAATCTCCCGGCTCTTCCAAGAGAGAAGTCCGCCCACGGCCAGTGCGTTCTCTCGCAGCGCGGGGCGCGGCCGCCGGGCCCCGCCGCCCGGCCTGAACAGGCGGGAATGGCATTCTCCCACTTCTCACCACCCAAGAAACTTCCACAAGGTATCGGCGTTTTTCTCCCAGAGCCTTGACAGTCTGTGGGCCGGTTTGTATAGTCACGCCCAAATTGTGGGACAAAGTGGGATAGAGTGGGCGAAAAGGCCAAGGGAGCACGGATGTTCCGCGGGTGCTACGAGCACACCATCGACGACAAGGGGCGCCTGAGCATCCCGTCGAAGCTTCGGGAAGCTCTGGACACGGCGTTCTCCGCTCCCCTGTTCCTCACCCGCAAGGACGACTGCCTGGTCGCCTACCCGTCGGACGAGTGGCGCGCCCTTGAGGCGAAGATGAACGCTTTGCCCTCCTTCGACCCCAAGGTGGTTGCGTTTCGGCGCTTCTTCCTGGCCCCCGCCCAGGAGTGCCCCTTGGACAAGGCGGGCCGACTCCTGGTTCCCCCCCACCTGCGCTCCTTCGCGGCCCTGGAGCGCGAGGTGGTGTTGGCCGGCATGGGCAATCACCTGGAGATCTGGTCCAAGGACCGCCACGATGCCGCGATGCAGGCTGCCCAGGCAGACTTCGCGAACCTGGCCCAGACCATGGGGGCCCTGGGCCTGTGAAGTGCATCGTGAAGAGTAACCGGAGGGGTGTAGCGGTGCTGCGGCTCATGGGCGAGGTGGGCCGGGAAGAGGGCGAGGCCCTGTCTCGAGAACTGAGTGAGGCGCTGGGCGCGACCGTCGGAGAGGTCCTCCTCGACCTGCGCTCCACTCGGCACATCCATTACAGGGTCGCCGGGGTGCTGGCCCAGATCGCCCGGGACCAGGGGCGGGTCGGCCTCGTGGGCCCCACGCCATACGTGCGGCAGATCCTGAGCCTTGCCGGCGCCCTGGAGGGCGACTTGCCCGTTTATCGTACCTTTCGGGAGGCGGCGGGGGACCGCGCGGCGTGACGACCCCCTACCACGTGCCGGTGCTCTTGGGAGAGGCCTTGGGCCTGCTCCTCACGGACCCGGACGGCACTTACGTGGACGGTACTCTCGGGGGCGGCGGCCACGCCCGGGAGATCGCGGCTCGGCTCGGGGGCCGGGGGTTTCTGCTGGGAGTCGACCGAGACCCCGAGGCGCTCGTCGCAGCGGGGCCCCTGGAGGGGGAGTTTCCCGGCCGGGTGCGCCTGGCCCAGGGCGACTTCGGCGACCTGGGGGAGATCCTGGCCGCAGAAGGGCTCGGGCCGGTGGACGGAATCCTCCTGGACCTGGGGGTATCCTCGCGGCAGCTCGATGAGGGGGCCCGGGGCTTCAGCTTCCTCCGGGACGGTCCCCTCGACATGCGCATGGACCCCACGGCGGGAGTCCCGGCCTCGCACTTGGTGAACACCTGGGACGAGGCGGCCCTGACCCGCGTCTTTCGGGAATACGGGGAGGAACCGCGGGCCGGTCGGGTAGCCCGGGCCGTGCTCAGAGCCCGGGCGCGGCACCCCCTCTGCACCACCGGAGAGCTGGCGCGGACGGTGGAGGAGGCCCTGGGGCGCCGCGGCGGCAAGCACCCAGCCACCCGCGTCTTCCAGTCCCTGCGCATCGCGGTGAACCAGGAGCTGGATTCCCTGGAGCGCTTCCTGGAGGACCTGCCCTCCCTCCTCAAGCCGGGAGGGAGGGTGGTGGTGATCGCATACCACTCCCTGGAAGACCGCCGGGTGAAGCAGGCGCTGCGGCTCTATGCCCCCCAGTGCCGCTGCGGTCCGGACTCCCCCCGCTGCACGTGCGGCACACCGGGACCACTGCGCCCCCTCGGCCGGAAGGTCGTGAAGGCCGGGCGGGAGGAAGTGAACGTCAACCCCCGGGCGCGAAGCGCCCGGCTCCGAGCGGCTGAGCGGCTCCCCGCCCCGCCCGGTCGAGGAGGAGCGCCATGAGCGTCACCAAATCCGCCCGCGCCGTCGCCCTCCCGGCCATGCCGTGGTCCCTGCCGGACCTCAGGCGGTGGGGAGCTCGCGCAGGGGTCTTCATTCTCTGCCTGATCTCGGCCCTCCTGCTCACGGCCACACGCCTGGAGATTACCCGCCTCCACTACGACCTGAGCGACCTGTATCGCCAGAAGGAAGCTGTCGGGGCGGAGGTGTCGCGCCTGGAGGTCGAGGCAGCCTCCCTCTCCTCTTCGAGACGCATCGAAGAGCTCGCGAGAAAGCAGGGATTCGTGTACCCGGACCGGAACAGCGTCGTCGTCCTCGATGAGTAAGGGGCGGCCGGGAGGGAGCCGGGCGGATCGGGCAGCCCGCTGGCGCATTGCCGTGATCGCCGGGTGCGTGACGGCTCTGTTCGCCGCGGCCGCCCTCCGCGCCGTCCAGTTGCAGGTCTTCCGGGCCCCCGATCTCCTGGCCAGGGCGGAGGAACAGAGGCGTCAGCGCCTGGAGCTGCTCCCGGCCCGGGGGACCATCTTCGACCGCAACGGGAGGGAGCTCGCCAAGAGCATCCCCGGTGCGAGCGTCTTCGTCGATCCCTCGGGCCTGCTGGATGCCAAGGAGGACCTGGCACGGCTGTGCGGGGTGCTCGGTCTCGAGCATCGAACGGCGCGCCAGGCGCTGGAGCGGGGAGGTTCCCGGTTCGCATGGCTCAAGCGCCGGATCACCCCCCGAGAGGAAGAGGCGGTTCGGGCCCTCGGCATCCCCGGCGTGGGCATCGCCCGGGAGCCCCAGCGCACGTATCCGAAGAAGACTCTCGCCGGCCAGGTGGTGGGCTTCGTGGGGGTCGACGGCCGGGGGCTGGGGGGCGTGGAGTACCGGTTCGACGGTGTCCTGCGGGGAAAACCGCACACCGTGAGGGCCGAGCGGGACGCCCGAGGCTTCCTGCTCCTTCCCAGTGCCCCCGACACCACGGACGGGAGCGGCCGGAGTCTCGTCCTCACCCTGGACGAGACCATCCAGCACGTGGTCGAGGAAGAACTGGCCCGAGCCGTGGAACAGAGCCGGGCCCGAGGCGGGATCGCCGTGGTGATGGATCCGGCAACCGGAGAGGTCCTGGCGCTGGCCCAGGTACCGCTCTTCAACCCGAATGCGGTGCAGGGGAGCCGGCCCGAAGACCGGAAGGTCCGGGCCGTGGTGGACGTCTACGAGCCGGGGAGCACGCTCAAGGTTCCCTTCCTCGGCATCCTCTTGGACCAGAAGCTGGCCAAGACGTCGGACCTGGTGTTCTGCGAGAACGGCCGGTGGACCGTCCACGGCCGCACGATCCACGACCACCAGCCCTACGGCTGGCTCTCGGTTGCCGACATCCTCAAGTTCTCCAGCAACATCGGAGTGGCCAAACTCTCGGAGAAGCTCTCCCCCCAAGGGCTGTACGACGGGCTCGGGCGCTTCGGCCTGGGGGCGCCCTCGGCCCTGGAGCTCGGGGGCGAATCCGGGGGCATCCTTCCGCCCCCCGCTTCCTGGTCGAAGATGACTTCCAAGACCGTGTCGTACGGTCACGGGGTCTCCGCCACCGCGGTCCAGGTCGTCTCCGCCATCGCCGCCGTGGCGAACGGGGGAGTGCGGATGCGGCCCCGCCTGGTGCAGGCCATCCTGGACGAGACGGGCCGCGAGGTGGATCGCATCGAGCCCGTGGTGGCGGGGAGGGCCCTCGGCACCGATGCGGCCGCCGCCGTGGTGCGCCTCATGGAGCGGGTGGTTTCGGAAAAGGACGGAACCGGAGTGCAGGCCGCCGTGCCGGGCTTCACCGTCGCCGGCAAGACGGGAACTTCCTGGAAGCCGGACCCGGTCAAGGGCGGGTACATGCGGGACAAGGTCGTGGTCAGTTTCGCGGGGTTCGTCCCTTCCCGTGCGCCCCGGATCGCCCTGCTGGTGGCCGTGGACGAACCGTCCCATGGCCCCCGCTACGGCGGCACGGTAACGGC
>CAZYJP010000156.1:0-5782 GCA_964647795.1 uncultured Thermodesulfobacteriota bacterium | reverse complement strand
GATCTCGGCAAAGATCGGATGATCTCCCTCCAGGGGGGGCAGGGCTTCTCCCGCCCAAGCGGGGGGGGGCGCGCCTGGTCCCGCCTCCCCCCCCCGGGAGTCTGCCCCCAACCCGTAGCGATGCCGTTCTCTTCCGGTTCCACGACACTCCACCCTGCCCCTCGAGGACCGCCGGCATTCTTCCCGTGTGACAGGGCCCACAGGACCCGCAAGAGTCGTCGCCGGTCGGTCGCCCGCCCGGCCGGTCAGTGCATCTTCTTCCAACGGCACCCTCCCCCGACCGGGTACGCATCTTGTATACTGCCCTTCGGTGCGCGGCCGGGCCCCCGGTCGGCGCTTTCTTCGAGTTCGCCGGCCGCCCCGAAACGGTGAACCCTTACCAGGATCCGGTCCATTTTCAACCGTCGCGCCCCTGGCGCAGCGCAGAGGAGAGGGAGCCCATGGCGAAGCTCAAGAAGATCGGCGTGGTGGGTGCCGGCAACATGGGGAGCGGGATCGTGCAGAAACTTGCCCAGGAGGGCTTCGAGGTCGTGATGCAGGACCTCAAGAGCGAGTTCGTGGCCGGAGGCCGGACCCGGATCCGGACGCTGCTGGGGCAGGCCATCGAGCGCAAGCTCTTCACCGCCGCTCAGGTTGACGACATTCTTGCCCGGATCTACGACACCACGTCCCTGGAGGAGCTCGCCGACTGCGACTATGTCATCGAGGCGGTCTTCGAGGACGAGACGGTCAAGAAAGAGCTCTTCGCCGGCCTGGACAAGATCTGCGGGCCAGAGACCGTGCTCGCCACCAACACCTCGAGCTTCTACGTCACGAGCCTCGCGGAAGCTGCAAGCCGCCCCGACCGGGTGGTCGGGCTCCACTTCTTCTACCACCCGGCCAAGAACCGGCTGGTGGAGGTGATCCCCGGGGCCAAGACCAGCGCCGCCGCCGTGGAGAAGAGCCTCGAGCTCTCCAAGCGCATGGGCAAGGTGCCGATCCTGTGCAAGGACCGGCCGGGGTTCGTGGTGAACCGCTTCTTCGTGCCCTGGCTCAACGAGTCGGTGCGGCTCCTGGAAACGGGCGCGGCCGACATCCCCACCATCGAGGCCGCTGCCAAGAAGGCCTTCCGCATCGGCATGGGCCCCTTCGAGCTCATGAACGTCACGGGCGTCCCCATCGCCTACCACGCCGAGGCCACCCTGGGGCGCGAGCTCGGGGGTTACTACCCGCCCGTGGCGCGCCTCAAGGCCCAGGCCGAGAAGAACGAGCCCTGGAGCCTGGAGGGCACCCCCGACGAGTCGAAGTTCCAGGCCGTGGCGGACCGGCTCCTGGGGGTGGTCTTCCAGGTGGCGGGAGAGATCCTGGACGAAAAGGTGGCGACCCTGGAGGACACGGACCAGGGCGCCAAGATCGGCCTTCTCTGGGCGCTCGGGCCCTTCGAGCTCATGAACAAGGTGGGGACGCCCAAGGCCATCGCCCTGGCGGAGGCCTTCTGCGCCGAGTTCGGCCACCCCCTGGCGAAGAGCCTCAGCCGGCAGAAGGCGGAGGGAAATCCCTGGCCCATCCGGGTCGTGCACCTCTCGGTGAAGGACGGCATCGCCACCCTCCTGATCAACCGCCCCGAGGCCTTGAACGCCCTCAACGAGGCGGTGGTGGACCAGTTGGAAAAGGCCTTCGACGAGGCCGCCGCCCGGGCCGACGTGAAGGCCATCGTCGTCGAGGGCGCGGGCAAGGCCTTCGTGGCCGGCGCCGACATCAAGTTCTTCGTCGACAACATCGAGGCGCGCCAGATCCCGAGGATCGCCGACTTCGCCCGCCGGGGCCAGCAGCTCCTGCGAAAGCTCGAGACCTCGGCAAAGCCGGTCATCGCCAAGGTGGACGGCCTCTCCCTGGGGGGCGGCACGGAGCTCGCCCTGGCTTGCCAGGCCATCGTGGCCACCGAGAAGGCGGGCTTCGGCTTCCCGGAGACCGGCATCGGTATCTTCCCGGGCCTGGGAGGCACCCAACGGACCGCCCGGATCGTGGGTAAGGAGCTCGGCAAGTACCTGGTCTTCACGGGGCAGCCCCTGGACGGAAGGACCGCCCACGAGCTGGGAATCGCAGCCTACCACGTAGCCTCGGAGGAGGCCGACGCCTTCATCCGCGAGCTGGTGGCCCGGGGGCCGCCGCTCGTCGACAAGTACGCCAAAAAATCCGTGCCGAAAGGCTGGGAGGCCGTGGCCGACGCTTTCGCGGACGGGAAGGTGGCAGAGGTGCTCGCCGGGAGGGCGCCCAACGACGACCCCAGGGTGCAGGCCGCGGCCAAGGCCGTGACCCGCAAGGCGCCCCTCGCGGTCCGGGCATCCAACGAGATCATCGATCGGGGCCTCGGGATGGGCCTCGACGCAGGGCTCGAGTTGGAGCTCGAACGCCTCCCGGAGATCTTCTCCACGAAGGATGCCCTCACGGGCCTCAAGAGCGTGGGCGTGTCGCGGCCGGTGTACAAGGGCGAGTAGGGCCGGCACGCGGCGCGTGGGAGTCACCCCGCACAACGACCGACAGGCGACAAGCAACCGACAACCCGCAGCGGACAAACACCATGTCGAACGACTTCAAGCCCTTCCGGGCACAGAAACACATGAAAGAGCTCATGGCGGGGCACTTCCGGGAGGTAGACGAGGCCTCCCGGGACCCAGCGCGGAAGGTGGCCTGGTGCACCAGTGTGGGGCCGGCCGAGCTGCTCCTGAGCCTGGGGTACACGGTCTACTACCCCGAGAACCACGGGGCGCTCCTGGGGGCTAGCCGCCGGGCGAACGACTTCATCCCCCTCGCCAACGCCATCGGGTACAGCCCCGACATCTGCAGCTACCTCACCAGCGACATCGGGGCCTATCTGGCGAAGGATACCCCGCTGAAGAAGGCTTACGGCCTGGAGGGCGTACCCCGACCCGACGTGCTCGTCTACAACACCAACCAGTGCCGCGACGTGCAGGACTGGTTCTCGTTCTATTCCCGAGAGTTCGGGGTGCCCTTGCTGGGGGTCAACTCCCCCACCAAGGTCGGCGAGGTTACCCGGCCCCTGGTGGACGGCATGGTGGCCCAGTACAAGGCCCTCATCCCCCCTCTGGAGCAGGTCTCCGGCCACCACTTCGACGTCGACCGGTTCCGCGAGGTGCTGGCGCTCTCGGCGGAGACCACGCAGCTTTGGAAGGCGTGCCTCTTCAGCGGGCGTCACCGGCCGAGCCCGCTCACCTTCTTCGACGCCACGATCCTCATGGGACCGGCGGTGGTCCTGCGAGGCACGCCCGGTCCCGTGACCTTCTACCGAGGGCTCCTGGCCGAGCTCGAGGAGCGCGCTGCCCAGGGGCTCGGCGGGGTCGACCGGGAACGCCACCGGATCTACTGGGACGGTATGCCCGTGTGGGGCAAGCTCCGGGAGCTCGCCGGGTTCTTTCAGGAGCTTCGCACGGCCGTCGTGGTGTCCACCTACTGCAATTCCTGGATCTTCGAGGCCTTCGAGGGCGGCCGGGAGGGGGACCCCTTCGAGGCCATGGCGCGGGCGTACCTGGAGCTCTTCATCGTGCGCTCGGATGAGGTCAAGGAGGTCGTGATCGCCCAATTGGCTGAGGAATTCTCCGTGGACGGCATCGTCTACCACGACGCCAAGACCTGCCCGTGCAACTCCAACACCCGCTATGGGCTCCCCCAGAGGCTCAAGGAGCGCACGGGAGTCCCCTACGTGGTTCTTTACGGCGATCTCAACGACCTGCGGTGCTTTTCCGAGGAGCAGGCGCGCACCAGCATCGAAGCCTTCGTGGAGCAGTTGAGTGGATAGCGCGTGGCTCGGTGCCCGTTGCGCGTTGTAGAATGAGGGGCCGCTGCCGGCCACCCCACCGTGCAACCTGCAACCCCCAACGAGCAACCCGCCATGACCAAAGACCTCTTCCTCGGCCTCGACCTCGGCTCCTCCTGGTCCAAGGCCGTGCTCCTCGACGGCGACGGTGAGGTGACCGCCCGTGCCCTGCGCCGCACGGGCATCTCCTTCGAGGACGTGGCGGCGGAGCTGCGGCGGGCCGCCCTGGAAACCACAGGGGCCGCCGAGGACCGCCTCGCCTTCACGGTCACCACCGGCTACGGCAGGCGTAACGTCGCCTTCGCCGACGCCCGGCGCACCGAGATCTCCTGCCACGCGGCCGGCGCCTTCCACCATTTCCCCCGCGAGATGGACGTGGTGGACATCGGCGGCCAGGACAACAAGATCATCCACGTGCGCCGGGACGGCGCGGTCTCGAACTTCCTCATGAACCGGAAGTGCGCTGCGGGCACCGGCGCCTTCGTCG
Organism: uncultured Thermodesulfobacteriota bacterium; assembly: GCA_964647795.1. GTDB lineage: Bacteria > Desulfobacterota > Deferrisomatia > Deferrisomatales > JACRMM01 > JBFLZB01. The sequence goes on along the minus strand of CAZYJP010000156.1, from coordinate 1,481 downwards.
AGGAGATCGCCCACCGCCTGGACCTGCCCCTCGATCGGATCGAGGCCTACGCCGAGGCCGCCACCAAGGAGATCACCCTCTCGTCCTTCTGCACGGTGTTTTCCGCCACCGAGGTGATCAAGCTCATCCGCGAGGGGGAGGGCCCCGAGAACCTCTGCCGGGGGGTCTTCAACTCCGTGGTCGCCCGGGTGGCGGAGATGGGCCCCCTCGGGGACTTCATCGTAATGAGCGGAGGGGTCGTATCCGCCTTCCCCGTGGTCGCCCAGCTCATGGCGGCGCGCACCAAGGCCCGGGTCGAGGTGCCCCCCCACCCCCAGTTCCTCGGCGCCTTCGGTGCGGCGCTGGTTGCTCGACAGGAAGTCCGTAGTCTCTAGTCCGTGGTCCGTTGGAGAAACCGACCGCAGTGGCCCGGAGCAACTTCGAACGTCGCGATGTCTACCGACTCGCCGAACAGGTCGCCGACGAAGTCTGGCGGGTCGTTGGAGGGTGGGATTCGTTTGCTCGCGACACCATCGGCCGGCAGCTGGTCCGGGCTGCAGATAGCATCGGGGCCAACATCGCGGAGGGCTCGGGGCGGGGAAGCTTTCAGGACCACCGCCGTTTCGTCCGGACGGCCCGTGGTTCTCTCCATGAGACCCAACACTGGCTGCGGAGGGCCTACGCCCGGGGGTTGCTCGACGACGAGCGCGTGGAGACCTTGAAGCCCCTGCTGGATCAACTGGCACCACGCCTGAACGCCTACCTGCGCTCTATCGGGCGCCAGCCCGCCCAAGGGGAGTCCAAAGACCCATGACAACGGACAACGGACAACGGACAACGGACAGCTTTGAGGTTGGCCCCATCCGCCCCCCCAGCGAGGCGGGGAGCTACCTCCTGCGCCTGACCCGCAACTGTCCCTGGAACCGGTGCGCCTTTTGCAGGACGTACAAGCGCCGGGATTTCAGCCTCCGCTCCGTGGAAGAGATCGAGGCCGACATCGACGCCATGGCACGGATCCGGGACCGCCTCGTCGCCCCCGGCGGGGGTGCAGGGCCTCGGGGAACGGCGGCCCTGGAGCGGGTCCGCACGGACGCGGAGCTCGGGGTCGCCAACGCGCTGGCCCACGGGGGCCGGACGGCCTTCCTCCAGGACGCCGACTCCCTGGTCATGAAGCCCGACCGGGTGCGCCGGGTGCTGACCCACTTCCGAAGCCGCTTTCCCGAGGTGGAGCGGATCACCACCTACGCTCGCTCGCGCACCGTGGCCCGGCTCTCGGTGGAGGACCTGCGATCCTACGGCGAGCGGGGCCTCACCCGCATCCACATCGGTCTGGAGACCGGCCACGAGCCGCTCCTCCAGCTCATCTCCAAGGGCGCCACGGCCGAGCTCCACGTCCGCGCCGGCCGGCGGCTTGAACTGGAAACCCGCTGCATTCAGTGAGGGGTTGACCTCGAAGTTGCTGAAGTTCATGACCGAACGCTGGCCGAAACTGTCGAGGATTT
>CAZYJP010000155.1:0-5831 GCA_964647795.1 uncultured Thermodesulfobacteriota bacterium | reverse complement strand
GCCGGCGGATCGACAACCAGCTCCGTGGCCGGTCCGGCCGCCAGGGAGACCCGGGGTCCTCGCGGTTCTACATCAGCCTGGAAGATGACCTGATGCGGATCTTCGGCTCCGAGCGTATCTCGGGGCTCCTGACCAAGCTCGGCCTCGAGGAGGGGGAGGACATCCAGCATCCCTGGATCTCCAAGGCCATCGAGAACGCGCAGAAGAAGGTCGAGGCCCACAACTTCGACATCCGCAAGCACCTGCTCGAGTACGACGACGTCATGAACAAGCAGCGCGAGGCGATCTACACCTGGCGCCGCGAGGTCCTGGGTTCCGAGGACCTGACCGGGGAGATCCGGCAGATGGCGGAGGCCGTGGCCGCCGACATCGTCGACGTCCGCTGCCCCTCCGCCGAGCATCCCGACAAGTGGGACCTGCAGGGGATGCGGGAGATGGTCTTCAAACAATTCCACGTGCAGCTGGTCGACTCGGACGACGAGCTCATGGCCTCGAAGGAGAAGCTGGCGGACCTCGTCGTCGAGGTGGTGCTCAAGCGCTACGACGAGAAGCTGGCCGAGTTCGGGCCCGAGATGGCCGGCCGCCTCCAGAAGTACATCCTGCTGCAGGCCATCGACACCCACTGGAAGGACCACCTGCTGGGCATGGACCACCTGAAGGAGGGGATCGGCCTCAGGGGTTACGCCCAGGAAAAGCCGATCGTGGTCTACAAGAAGGAAGGTTTCCAGATGTTCATGGCCATGCGCGGCCGCGTGGAGGAGGACGTGCTGGAAAAACTCTTCCTCATCCAGCTCGTGAAGGAGGAACAGGCCAGGGAGATCGAGCAGCCGAGCAAACAGACCCGGCTCGTCCTGTCCCACGGCTCGCGGAAGGAAGCGCCGGAGCCGGTGAAGAGGAAGGGCCCGTCGGTGGGGCGCAACGACCCCTGCCCCTGCGGGAGCGGGAAGAAGCACAAGAAGTGCTGCGGGGCAGCCAGCGCGCAGGCGGGCGCGGCGTGATCCCGCGAGGCTTTCGGTTTTCGGCCGCCGAGGCCGCAATCAAGAAGCCGGGGCGCCTGGACCTGGGACTCATCCTGAGTGAATCGGATGCGGCCGTGGCCGGGGTCTTTACCCGAAACCGGGTGACGGCTGCGCCCGTGGTGCTGTGCCGGGAACGCTTGGGCCGGGGGAAGGCCCGGGCCGTGCTCGTGAACTCGGGAAACGCAAATGCCTGTACGGGACGGCAGGGCCTGGAAGATGCCCGACAACTGATCACGAGACTCGCTGGTCACCTCGGGGTGGAGGCGGAGGCGGTCTTCCCGTGCTCCACCGGCGTCATCGGCCTCCCTCTTCCGGTTGGGCGGATCGAGGCGGCGCTGCCCCGGGTCGTCTCGGCTCTGGGAGACGACCCGGGGCCCTTTGCCCGTGCCATGATGACCACCGACAGCTTCCCCAAAGTGTCGAGTCGAGCGTTTTCGCCCGGCGGGAGGGAGATCCGGGTGCTGGGGGTGGCAAAGGGGGCCGGGATGATCCGACCCGACGTGGCGACGATGCTTGCCTTCCTGATCACCGACGCTCCGGTGGGGCCCTCGGTCCTCCAGGGGATCTTGTCCGGGGCCGCCGAGGAGACGTTCAACCGCATCACCGTGGATGGCGACACCTCCACCAACGACACGGTCCTGGCCCTGGCCGGCGGCGCCGCCGGAGGCCGGCCCCTGGAGGAAGACCCGCCCGCCCTCGAGGCCCTGGCCGGGGCGATCCGAGAGGTCTTCCGGGACCTGTCGCGGATGATGGTGCGCGACGGGGAGGGGGCCACCAAGGTTGTGGACGTCCGGGTCCGGGGCGCGGTGTCCCCCGGTGCGGCTCTCCGGGCGGCTCGCACCGTGGCCGAGAGTCCGCTGGTCAAGACCGCACTCCACGGCGAGGACCCCAACTGGGGGCGGATCGCTGCGGCTCTGGGCCGGTCGGGGGCATACGCTGGGGGACCCTTCTCCATCCGCATCGGCGGAGTGCCCGTGGTGAGGGCCGGTCTGGGCCTGGGAGCCGAGTCCGAAGCCAGGGCCCACGAGCGGATGACAGACTCGGAGTACGAGATCTGCATCGAGCTCGAGGAGGGCCTCGGCGAGGCCGTCGTCACCACCTGTGACCTCACCGCCGAGTATGTAAAGATCAATGCAGATTATAGGACGTAGTCCGTTGTCCGTGGTCCGTTGGAGTGAAGAACTCCGAGCTTCGACCCACGCCGTTCTCCAACTGACAACGGACAACTCACAATTGACAACGGACAACACACCATGGATCAATCCGTCTTTTCCTTCTTCAAGCGCCTCGCCGACAGCCCCAGCCCCTCCGGGTACGAACAGCCCGCCCAGCGGGTGTGGCGGGAGTACGTCTCCCCTCATGTGGACGAGGTGCGTACGGACGTGATGGGGAGCTCCTGGGGCGTTCTGCGCGGCCCCGAACGGCCCCGGGTGATGCTCGCGGGTCACGTGGACGAGATCGGGCTGATGGTCCAGTACGTCGACGACCAGGGGTTTCTCTACTTCGCCTCCATCGGCGGGGTCGACGCTCACCTTCTGCCCGGCCAGCGCGTCTGGGTGCACGGCCGCAACGGCTCGGTCCTCGGGGTGGTCGGGCGAAAGCCGATCCACCTCCTCGAGCAGGACGAGCGCACCAAGGTGGCGAAGCTCAAGGACTTGGCCGTGGACATCGGCGCCAAGGACCGGGCCGAGGCCGAGGCGGCTGTGGCGGTAGGAGACCCCATGACCTTTGCCGTGGCAATGGAGCGCCTCGCGGGCGACCGTGTCTGCGCCCGGGGGCTCGATGACAAGATGGGGTCCTTCATCGTTGCCGAAACCCTGAGGCGGCTGGCGGCGCGGCGCTCTGAGTTGCGCTGCTCGGTCTTCGGCGTCTCCACGGTCCAGGAAGAGGTGGGCCTGCGGGGCGGGCGCACCAGCGCTTACGAGATCGACCCCGACGTGGGCATCTGCGTGGAGGTGACCTTTGCCACGGACCACCCCGGTGTGGACAAGAAGGCCATCGGCGATGTGCAGGTGGGCAAGGGGCCGGTGCTGTCCCGGGGACCCAACATCAACCCCAAAGTCTTCGCCCTCCTTCAGCAGAGCGCTCAGCGGGCGGGCATTGCCCTCCAGTACGAGGGCGCTCCCCGGGCTACCGGGACCGACGCCAACGTGATGCAACTCAACCGGAGCGGCGTGGCGACCGCCCTGGTGGAGATCCCGCTGCGCTACATGCACACCCCTTCCGAGGTCCTGAGCCTCGGCGACGTGGACGCCGCCGTGGAGCTCCTGGTTGCGTTCCTCCTCCAGGTGGGGCCCGACGCGGACTGGGTCCCCCAGTGAGCGGGCGTGAAGCATGGAGCGTGGAGCGCGAAGCGAGAGCAGGGGGATGGGGCGCGCGTTCCAGCGGGAGCAGCGGTGATTGAGGAGAAGGGCGTGGTGGTCGGAGTGAAGCCCGGGCGGGCACTGGTGGAGACCGTGCGCTCGGGGTCCTGTGCGTCCTGCGGTTCGGACCGCGCCTGCGCCTGCTCGGGTGGGGAACGAGGCCGGCGGGTCTGGGCGGAGGACGCACGGGGGGTTGTGCCGGGCGATCGGGTGGTCCTGGGCGTCTCCGGGGATACGGTGCTCCGGGCCGGGGTGTTCGTCTACGTGATTCCCGCCGCGGCGCTCCTCGTCGGGGCCGCCGCCGGAAACGCGCTCGCGCCGGCCCTCGGGGTTTCCCCGGACCTGGGGGCGGCGGGCCTGGGGTTCTTCGGGTTGGCTGCAGCCTTGCTGGCGTCCCGGTTCCTGGGCGGTGTCTCGGCACGGGGCCCGCGGATCGTGGGGAGGGGCTGAGGTGGGCACGAGGCACGAGGGCATCCACGTCGCCTGCAGCAACAAGAAGGCCCGCCGCGATTACCACATCGAGGAGACTTTGGAGGCGGGGATCGTCCTGCGCGGGAGCGAGGTGAAGAGCCTGCGCGACGGCAAGGCCAACCTGACGGACGCCTACGCTTGGGAGCAGGGCGGCGAGGTCTGGCTCTCGGGTCTGCACATTTCGCCCTACTCCCACACCCGGATGGAAGAACAGGAACCCACCCGGGACCGCAAGCTCCTCCTTCACGCCCAGGAGATCCGCAAGCTCGCCGTCAAGATCCAGCAGCGGGGCTACACCCTGGTGCCCCTGAAGGTCTACTTCAAGCGCGGGTACGCCAAGGTGGAGCTCGGTCTGGGCCGCGGCAAGAAGCTCTACGACAAGCGCGAGGACCTCAAGAAGGCCGACGCCAAACGGGAGATCGAGAGGGCGCTGCGCCGGCACTGAACCCTTTTTGTTTTCCGGCGCCTGCTCGCTCGGGGCGTCGAGAAACGGACGGGAGACCGTCCGTTTGCTTCTCTCTCAGACCAAGATTGGATTTTGAAGGTGTGTGTGGTGGTATAGTGAGCAGCCTGTTTGCAAACGTTGTTAGTGAATGACGATGCTGTTCTATAAAAATACAATGACCCCCGCGTGGATGCGCGAAATAGTTCATGCATGTGGCCGATCAGACATTATGCCAAGCACCAGGTCGGCGAGTCTTCTTGTAAGTTGTGACAAGATGCGGTACTGTGGGTCCAATTCCACCAGTGGGGGGAAAGGCATCGCCTCATGGACCATGGGTGCTGCGTGACGGCTCCGGTACCCGAGTACCCGGTGCTCCGACAGGTCTCCGCCGGGAGGACGTTCCTGCTGAGAGGGAGGAAGTACCGGGTCTATCCCATCGGCCCGGGGGACCCCCGGCGGATCGCCGAGGCGGCCTCGGAACCTTCGCACGGCCGGGACTTCGACCCGGCCCGCTGGGTAATCGGGCTCGCGGTGGCCGAGTGTGGCGACGGAAAAGGGGTCAAACCCACCGGGCCGTTGGGGTTCTACGCCCTAGCCCACAGCGGCGACCCCAACTGCTATGACGACACGCTCATCTTCGTCCGGCCGGACGCCCGCGGGCGTGACCTGAGCCTCCTCCTCCTCTACGCCGTGTATCTGGAGCTGCTGCGCACCTCCCTGTCCTTCCGCTTGCGGGAGGTCATCGAGCATCCGCGGCTGCGCCTCTTCGCCCGATGCGGGTTCGCCCCTCCCGTGCGCAAGCTGGCGGACGGCAAGGTGGAGGTGAGCAACTTCGATCTCCATGCCATCCTGTCCCGCATCGAGTCCGAAGACGAAATCTTGGACCTCTCCCTGTCGGGCGCATCCTCTCTCCGCCACTGAGCCCCACGCAGTCATGACCGGCAAGCGGCGGGAAGCTCCCGGTGTCCACGGTCCGCCGCCTGCGGCCGGGTCGGTGCGCATTCCCTGCGATCCGGTATACCGCACCGGGACGGCCGGTGGCCGACGTCCCACGGTCCGACCCGTCCTGGTCGTCGAGCGGGCGTTTGCCGTTCGTCCAGGACAGCCGACCCCCCCGGAGCGGGAATGCAGGCGATGGGACCCGGGTGTGCTCCCCGCGGTGTCCCTTCGGTTGACCCGCCCCGGGCCCAGTGATAAGAACGGGTCGTCGACGGATCGGCCGGCGGCCGGAAGACGGGGAGGCGCTGCGCGCCCGGGGAGGGGCACGACTCGTGGTGGTGACGACCTGCAAGGAATTCGGGGAGATCCTCCAGGCCCTGGGCGAGCGCCCGGCGTGGGTGGTCGTGGGGTGCGCGGAGTGCGCCGCGGTATGCCAGACCGGGGGCTCGGCCCAGGTGGACGAGATGGTCGAGAGGCTGGCGGGGAGCGGAAAGACCGTGCTGGCCTCGGTGAGCCTGGCGTCCCCTTGCGACCGCCGCCTCACACGGCGGGATCTGCACCGGGTGGAACGGGAGCTCGATCTCGTCGCCCACC
>CAZYJP010000154.1:0-5839 GCA_964647795.1 uncultured Thermodesulfobacteriota bacterium | reverse complement strand
CCTTCGCGAACCGCTTCACCTCGGCGCCGTCCACCACAGGCTCGGCCTCGAGTCCCACATCGGTGGGGTCTCTGAGTTCGGCCTGGAACCGAAGCGTCTCGGCGCGGAGGATCCCGGCCTCGGCGAGGATCGCCACCAGGTACTCCTTGTTTCGCATCACGAAGGTTGCGATCCCCGCCCGTCCCGTGCGCTCCATCACGTCGGCGAGGAGGCGGTAGGCCTTGTTCGTGTCCCCCGAGGGGGTGAGGAAGTAGGCGCGCTCGAAGAAGAGGGGAGGGATCGACTCGGCGTCGACGAACCGCTTCAGGTCGATCTCCCGCGACTTTTCCGGCGAGACCGCCTCGAGCTCCTCGTCGGAGACCACCACCGGGTCCGCGTCCTCGAGTTCGTATCCCCGGGCGATCTCGTCGTCCTCCACCAAGCGGTCGTGGGCCGGGCAATAGAACCGCCGGCGAAGGGGGGTGCCGTCCTCGTCCATCATCCGCAGCGAAACCCGCGACCCGCGGCTGGCGGGAAAGAGCCGCACCGGCACGCTGATGAGCCCGAAGGTGATCGTCCCGGACCAGAACGCACCCCCTCCCGGCCTAGGCATGCTCGAGGGCCTCCAGGCTCGCTTCGAGGAGTTCGAGGATCTCCCCCGACACCTCCCTCTCCTCGTACGCGGCGGGCTCCACAGTCCCCCCTTTCCGCTTGAGCTCGATGAGCTTTGCCACCCGCTCCCGGTAGTCGTCCCGGTACCGTTCCGGCTCGAAGTCCTCCTCCAGCGCCTTCACGAACTTTTCGGCCATTTCGAGTTCCCGCTCCGCCAGTTCACGGCCGGTGGGCGCCTCCAGCTCCGTCGCCGAGATGACCTCTCCGGCGTGCCGGAGCGTCATCAGGAAGAGGTGGCCCTCCCGGGCCCCCAGCGCCCCCAGGTATCGCTTCTTTCGCATGACCCAGCGCGCGACCCCCTCCACCCCCCGGGACTCGAGGGCGCGGGCGAAGGCGTAGTAGGAGGCCTCGTTGCCGTCGGGGCCCAGGTAGTACGGCCGCACGTACCACTGGTGGTTGATGAGGGAGGGATCCACGAAACGCGTCACCTCGATGTCGCGGGATGCATCGGGCTCGAGGGCCTCCCGCTCTTCGTCGGAGAGGACGACGATCCGGTCGGCCTCGACCTCGATCCCCCGACGTGCCTCGCCGAACTCGACCGTGGCGTCGGTCCGGGGGTTGATCATGCGCTGCTCGAGGGGGACCAGGTCTTCCGCGTGGAGGAGCCGGAAGCGGATGTTCCGGTCCTCCACGGCCGAGTAGAGCTTGACCGGGAGTCGGGTGTCGCCGAGGACCAGCACCGCCTTCCACATGGCCCGGGCAGTCACGATTCCTCCTCCGCCTCGTCGTCCTTTTCCGAGCGGCATCTCGGGCACTCGCAAAGCGGGCAGTGGGGGCAGTCGCAAGTCGCGCAGCACACCTCCATCTCGAGCACGTAGGGCTGGAGGCACACCTCGCACCGCTCACCACCCCCGAGCCACCACGGGCGCGTGTACGTCGGTTCGGAACGCGGCGGCACCATGGTGCTTCCTCCGGGTCGGGGTGGGGTTGCGGCCCTGCTGCGGGCCCGGCTCGCCTGCCCCCGGAGTGCTGCGAACTCCGTGCCAGTCTCAGGGCCGTGGGTCCAATGATAGCGAATCCAAACGCTCTCCGGCGTCTACGTCATCGCACCCACAGTCGTACGACACCCCACGTACGCTTCCGGGGCCGCCCTCGCGCTAACGTCGAGAAGAGCCGGTCGTTCAAGTGTTTCACCTCGTCTCGAGGAGGCCCCATGTGCACCCGACACCTTTTCCCCCGCTCCTTCGCTCCGGATCCGCACGTTTCCGGCGGCATCCTGTGCGCCGCAGTCCTCGGGCTCTTCGCCGCCGCCGGGCCCCTTCCTCTCGGAGGTCAGACCCCGGGGCCGGCGGACGGCGCCCCGGCCCGTGCTTCCGACGGCCGACTGGACCGGGTCCTGCTCTCCAATGGCACGGAGTACGTCGGACGCATCGTCGACGACGGCGATCCGCTCCGGATCGAGCTCGTCGACGGCGAGGTGGTCGAGCTCCCGAGGGACCGCGTGGCGGCCGTCCGCACGGTGAAGGGGACCCTGGTGGGCGGCGAGCTGTGGCCCGAGGACCCCAACGCCAGTCGCCTGTTCTTCACCGCAACCGGCCGGAACCTGGCCGCCGGAAGCGGCACCTTCAACGCGTATTACGGGCTGATCCCCTTCGTCGCGGTGGGGATCACCGACCGCTTCACCCTGGCGGGAGGCACACCCTTGTTCTTCGGCGGGGACGAGCGGCTATTCTACGTTGCCCCCAAGTTCCAGGTCGTTCGCGCCGGACGGGTCCAGGTGGGAGTTGGAGTGCTCGCTCTCCATGTGACGGGAGGGTCTGAGGACGGAAGCTACCTGGCGTACGGGGTGGCGACCGTCGGTTCCACGCCCCACCGGGGGCTCACCGCCGGGATCGGGTGGGGTCGATCTGACGGGGAATGGGCGTCGCGCCCCGCCCTCATGCTCGGCGGCGACCACCGGGCCAGCAAGCGGATCAAGCTCATCACCGAGAATTACCTGATCCCAGACCGGGACTCGAACTTCGGGATCGTCTCGGCCGGGATCAGGATCATGGGTGAGCGCCTGGCGGCGGATCTCGCCCTGGCCGCACCGATCGAGGGCTCGGTGGACTTCGTCTTTCCGATGGTGAACTTCAGCATCGGCTGGTAGCGGCGGCAGTGGTGGAACCGCCCCGGGTGCTGTTGACCCGGCGGTTCGCGATCCGGGGAGCGGGGTATGCCGGAGTCGTGCGGAACGCGGCGATCGCGATGGGAAACTGGCGGGTCGGGGTGGAGGGACCACCCGGAGAGGCGGTGGGGGCGCTGCGGGAGGCGTTCGTGGACGACGAGCCGCTGGAGGGGGAACAAGCGGCATGGGCACTGAAGTGTTGGAGGAGGGGAGATGAAGATCTGGATCGACGCGGACGCCGCCCCCCGGGACGTGAAGGAGGTTACCGCCCGCGCCGCGAAGCGCCTGGAGCTCCAGACCTTCCTGGTGGCGAACCAGCGCCTCTGGGTTCCTCCGGGAAATCCCTTCCTGGAGACGGTGCGGGTAGAGGGCGGCCCCGACGTGGCCGATGCCTACATCGTGGAGCACGCCGAGCCCGGGGATCTCGCCATCACGGCGGACATCCCCCTGGCAGCCCTTCTCGTGGAGAAGGGGGTGCTGGTCCTGGACCACCGGGGTGAGGAGCTCAGTGAAGCCAACGTGGGCGAGCGCCTCTCCATGCGGAACTTCATGGACGACCTTCGCTCCTCCGGAGTGGAGACGGGTGGGCCGGCCCCCTACGGCGCCCGGGAGAAGCAGGCCTTCGCCGGGGCCCTGGACCGGACACTCACGCGAGAGCTGCGGGGGAGGTGATGCGGAGTGGGCACTGGTGTTCCTGCTTCACCCCCATCCCACCTCGTGCAGTCGCGCCCAGGGGACGACCGTTGCCCCCGTGCGCGCTTCGCTCCGCTCCCCTCCGTACACCAGACGGGGAGTGATCTGCAAATGGGGGACGGTCCCGGCGGTGCGGTCGGCGAACGCCCGCAGCCCATCCAGGAAATCCGAAGCGACGGTCTGCCCCGACTTCACCTCCACGGGAATCAGCGCCCGTGCGGTCTCCACCAGAATGTCCACCTCGAGCCCCCGGGTCTCCCGCAGGTGGAAGAGCTCTGCGGGAAGCCCCCGGTGAGCCCGCCACTTCAGGATCTCGGAGGCCACCCAACTCTCGAAAAGGGCGCCTCGGAGCGGATGGACCCTCAGTTGCCCAGGCTCATGGATCCCCAGGAGGTGACACGCCAACCCTGAATCCACGAAGTGGAGTTTCGGCGCTTTGATGATCCTCCTCCTGACGTTGCGAAGCCAGGCCGGCATCTGGAAGAGCACGAAGCTGGCCTCCAGCACCGACATCCACGAGCGAGCCGTGTTGTGGGTGACCCCGGCGTCGGCGCCGAGCGCAGAGAGGTTCACCTCCTGGCCGGTGCGCCCGGCGGCGAGGCGAAGGAAGGCGGTGAACGCTGAGAGGTTCGTAACCTGAAGCACCTGCCGCACGTCGCGCTGCACGTAGGTGGCTGTGTAGTCCGCGAGCCATCGGTCTGGCCGGAGCCCCTGATCGTGGATCCTGGGATACCCGCCCATCCAGAGGCACTCCCACAGGTCCGCGGGGGTCCGTCCGCCCCCCAGAAGCTCCTCCTGGGAAAGGGGAAGCAGGTTCAGGAGCCGCACCCGTCCCGCCAAGGACTGGCTGATGGCCTGGGAGAGCCCGAAATGCTCGGAGCCGGTGAGGATGAACCGTCCGGGCTCCGGGGCGCGGTCCACCTCTTCCTGGAGGTAGGAGAAGAGGTCGGGCACCCTCTGTACCTCATCCAGGATCACCGGCGCTGAATACTGGGAGAGGAACCCCCTGGGGTCCGAAGTGGCGAAGTCTCGGGTGTCGATCGGCTCCAGGCTTACATGGGTGTGTTCCGGAAATGTGGCCCGACACAGGGTGGTCTTTCCGGACTGGCGAGGACCGGTCACCGCCACCACGGGCATGAAGGACGCGGCATCCTGAAGGACAGAAGTGAGGGTGCGGGGAATCATGCACGCATTGTAAGTAGGATTTACAATCCGTGCAAACCCCTCGGACCGGCGCGGGCCCCCTCAGCCCAGGTCCTCCGTAAGGAGCTCCGCCGCCTCCGGACTTCCCGGGTCCCGGAGAACCTCTTCGGTGGATCCCTGAGCTACGATCCGGCCCCGGTCGATGAGGATCAGGCCGTCGCAGATCTCCCGGACGTCGGCCAGGGAGTGGGACACGAGCAGGGCGGGAACCCCTGAGGCCAGATGGATGGAGCGGAGGCGGCCCCGAAGCCCTCGACGCACCCGGAAGTCCAGCCCCGCGAAGGGCTCGTCCAGAAGGAGGAGGGAGGGCCCGGGGGCCAGGGCCCGTGCCACGGCCACCCGGCGCCTCTCCCCTCCCGAAAGGCTCCCGGGCGCCCTCTCTTCGTATCCCTCCAGTTCCACGATCCGGAGCATCTCCCGGACCCGCTCCCGCCGCTCGTCCCGGCCCCGGCCCGCCAGGCCGAATCCCACGTTCGACCCCACCGAAAGGTGTGGAAAGAGGGCCGAGTGCTGGAAGACCAGGCCGACTCCCCGCTCCCGGGAAGGCAGGTCCACCCCCTCCGAGTCGTCGAAGAGGGTCCGGCCGCCCAGCTCGATGAGGCCCTCACCGGGCCGCGCCAGCCCCGCGATCTGGCGCAGGGTCAGGGACTTTCCCGCCCCCGAGGGACCGAACAGCGCCGTGATCCCCGGGCCGAGGCCGAAGGCCACGTCCATCCCGAAGTCCCCGAAGCGGCTCCGGATCGCAACGTCCAGCCTCACCAGCCCCCTCCTCCTCCGGTCCGGACGATGGCCAGGAGTACGGCGGCGGTGGCCAGAGTGAGTAGGAGGGCCATGAGGTTCGCCTCGGCCATCCGGCCCGCCTGCACCGCGTCGTAGATGGCGATGCTCGCGGTCCGGGTCCGGCCGGGGATGCTTCCCGCAACCATGACGGTGGCGCCGAACTCCCCCACCGCCCGGGCGAAGGTGAGGGCGGCGCCGGCCAGAACTCCCCTCCAGGCCAGGGGGAGGGTGACCAGGCAGGCCACGGCGAGCTCGCTCCGGCCGAGGGTCCGGGCCGCGTCCTCGTAGGCCGGGTCGACCTGCTCGAACCCGGAACGGGCAGCCACGATCAGGAAGGGGACGGAGGCGGCGAACGCGGCGATCACTGCCGCGGTGGGTGTGAAGACGATCCGGCCCAGCCCCACG
>CAZYJP010000153.1:0-5850 GCA_964647795.1 uncultured Thermodesulfobacteriota bacterium | reverse complement strand
CATCCCGCCGCGGTCTGTCTGGGGGTGGCGGGGCCGGTGCGGCGAGGGCGGGCGGAGGCTCCGAACCTGCCCTGGCCGGTGAGCCGTGGGGAGCTCGAGGCCCTCGGGTTGACCCGGGTGCTCTTGATCAACGACCTGGTCGCCACGGCCCACGGGCTGGCGGAGCTGCCGGAGGAGAGCTTCGCCGTCCTCCAGGAAGGGTTCGGCGACCCGGAGGGAAGCGCCGCCCTGCTGGCCCCGGGCACGGGGCTCGGCCAGGCCGTCCTGTTCCGAACGGGGGAGGGCTTTGTGCCGGCAGCGTCGGAAGGGGGCCATGCGGACTTCGCACCCACCGACGAGGTGCAAGAGGGACTGCTTCGCTTCCTCACGGCCCGCTTCGGGCGGACGAGCTGGGAGCGGGTGCTCTCCGGGCCCGGGCTCCGGAACATCCACGGGTTTCTCGCGGACACGGGCCGCGGGGAGATTCCGCCGAGGGTCCGGGAGAGGATGACCCGGGAGGACCCAGCGGCGGTGATCGCGGACGAGGCCCTCCGGGAGACGGATCCCACCTGTGGCGCGGCGCTCGACCTCTTCGTCCGGGTGTGTGGCGCTCAGGCCGGAAATCTGGCGCTCATGGCCCTGGCAACCGGAGGCGTGTTCCTGGCCGGGGGGATTGCCCCGAAAATCCTCCCGAAGCTCCGGGAGGGGGGGTTCCTCGAGGCCTTCCGGGACAAGGGCCGACTGGCGAGCCTGCTCCGGGACGTGCCGGTCCGGGTGGTGCTGGACCCCAAGGCCGCCCTCTACGGGGCTGGGAGGGTCGCAGCCCGAGCGCTCGGCGCCCATCCCTGATGGGGCTTCGCCCGGGACCCCCTCGGGGGTCCCGGGGCCTGCCTTCGCGGTTCACCGCCCCAGGGGAGCGGGCAGATTCGGGCCGAAGATGGCTCGGGCGACCTCCCGAAAGTCGGCAGGCACCGGGGCTTCGATCCGGAGCTCCGACCCGGTGCCGGGGTGGAGGAAGGAGAGTGTCCGCGCGTGGAGCATCTGCCGCGGAACCGTCACTCCCCCCGCAGCGGCGGCACCGCCGTAGAGGCCGTCCCCCAGGATGGGATGGCCGGCCTGGGCCAGGTGGACCCGGATCTGGTGGGTGCGGCCGGTCCGGGGCGAGGCCTCCACCAAGGCGTACTCTCCCACTGCCGCCAGCACCCGGAAGTGGGTTTCGGCTCGCACGCCCCCGGCGCGAACCGCGCGCATCCGGTCGCCCTCCCCCTCCTTGAGGTGGGAGATCATCTCGAAATTCCGCCGCGGGCGGCCGCGAACCAGGGCGAGGTAGGTCTTCTCCACCCGCCGGTGCCGGAAGGCCTCGAGGACGGCCGCACTGAAGGCCGGGGTCTTTCCCAGGAGCAGCACCCCCGAGGTCTCCTTGTCGAGGCGGTGAAGGAGGGCGAGCTTCCTCCCGGCCCGGGCCTCTGCCAGGGCCGCAGCGTGGACCCGAGAGGGGTCGCGGGTGGGGCCGGAGGGGATGCCGGGGGGCTTGTCGACCGCCAGGCACTCGCCGTCTTCGTGGAGTACCGGGAGCTCGGGGGGCTGCGCCGGGGGCGGGGGCTGCTCCCGGTCCGCCTCCACCCGCTCCCCGCCCTGGAGGACCCGCGAGGCCATGGTCTCGATCCGGCCGCCCACCGAGACCCGACGGCCGTCGATCAGGCGCTTCGCCTGTTTGCGGCTCAACCCCGGAATCGCGGCCGTGAGGAAGAGGTCCAGGCGAACCCCCCCCTCCCGCCGGTCCACCGCGAGAGCCAGGCGCGTCCCCTTTCGTCGACCCACGCTGCGGTCCTTCCCGACCCCGTTCATCCGCTTCATCCCGTTCGGTGGGGCGTGTCCCCTTCCCCCGACCCGCGCGGCTGTCTCCGGGGTCTGCGTTCCCCTGGGCCCCTCGGGGCCGCCCGCCTTCCTGCCGCGTTCTCCCCGTCACTCCCCGCCGATCCCCCCCCACAGAAAGAGGCCGAACTGTACCAGGGCAGCCAGCAGGAAGACTACCCCCAGGGAGGCCCAGCGGCCGAGGTCGAGGACGTGGACCGTCAGGTCGTCATCCTCCACCAGGGGGCTGAGCGTGCCCGGGGCGGCCGCTCTGGCCCCGTAGCAGGCGCCTTGACGGCCCCGCAGAAGGTACCACGGCGACGGCGGTTGCCAAGCGGCCCGGGGACGCCCCCAACCTTGACCGACGGAGAGTCCCTGGTAAGGTCTGCCATCGAACCGGGGAACCTCTCCCCGTCCGGAGGGATGAGAGGATGAGTCGGCTGTTCCTGCTCCGAGCCTCGTTCTGGATCGGGGTCTACCTGCTGTTCGCCGTCCTGCCCCTGCTGGCCCTCTTCGTCGGGCCCCTGCCGCCGGGACGGGGATTCTGGCGCGAGCTCTCGGTGGGTCTCGGGTTCGCGGGCATGTCGATGATGGGTTTCCAGTTCTTCCTCACGGGGCGGTTCCGGCGCATCACCTCCCCCTACGGCATCGACGTCGTCTACCATTTCCACCGGCGGATCAGTCTCATCGCTTTCTCCCTGATCCTGGCCCACGTCGGCATCCTCCTCGTCCAGAGCCCCGCCACCCTGGCCCTGCTGAACCCTGTGACGGGCCCCTGGTGGATCACGGCGGGCAGTGCCGCGGCGATCGCCTTCGGGGTGATCATCGTCACCTCCCTGAAGCGGGAGCCCTTGAGCCTGAGCTACGAAACCTGGCGCGTGACCCACGCCCTCTTCTCCGTGGGGGCGGTGGCCCTCTCCATGGGGCACATCGCCGGGGTGGGCTATTACCTGAAAGGACCCGTTACGGTCGGTCTGTGGGGAGCCATCGGCGGTGCTTGGGTCTTCACGTTGGTCTACGTCCGTGTGATCAAGCCCCTGGGAATGCTCCGGCGCCCGTGGGTGGTGGAGGAGGTGGCGCCGGAGAGGGGGCGGACCTGGACCTTGACGCTGCGGCCCGAGGGACACCCCGGCATGTGGTTCGAGCCGGGACAGTTCGCCTGGCTCAAGGTCGACCGGTCCCCCTTTGCGGTCCGGGAGCACCCCTTCTCTTTCTCTTCGAGCTCGCTGCGGCCCGACCGGGTGAAGATCACCATCAAGGAGCTCGGCGACTTCACGTCCACCATCGGGTCCGTGGCCCCCGGCACTCGGGCGTACCTGGACGGCCCCTACGGTTCGTTCTCGGTGGATCGCCACCCGGCGCCCGGGTATGTCTTCGTCGCGGCCGGCGTGGGGATCACCCCGGTGATGAGCATCCTGCAGACCCTGGCGGACCGGCGTGACCGGCGCCCCGTGCTGCTCCTGTATCAGAGCCGGAACCGGGAGGAGGCTACGTTCCGGGAAGAGCTGGAGGCCCTGCGCCTGCGCCTGGACCTGGATGCGGTGCACGTCCTGTCGCGGCCCGAGGAGGGGTGGGAAGGGGAGAAGGGGCGCCTCACCGTAGAGACCATGGCCCGGCACCTGCCGGCGGATCGGATGGACCGCGAGTACTTCGTGTGCGGCCCGGAGCCCATGCAAAAGGCGGTGAAGACCATGCTGGAGCGGCTCGGCATACCCCTGGAGCAGTGCCAGTCCGAGAGTTTCAACTTCGTCTAGACAGGCGGGCGAGAACACCCCATGCGGGAGCGATACTCCAACCACTTGGCGGCGGTGACCGGGACACTCATCGTCCTGGCCGCCGTGCTCTTTGCGCTGGTACAGTCCCCAGAGCTCTGGGCACCCCACGCGGTCGCTGCCGCGGCCCAGGGTCAGGCCGTGCCTCACGCGATCGACGGGAGGGAGCGCTGCGACCGGTGCCACGACAGGCGAGGGGTGCGGCCCTACCCGATCCGGCACCTGGGCTGGAGCAACGAGAGCTGCATCCGCTGCCACGCCCCGGGCGAGGAGACTCACTCCCGGCCCCGGGAGGCGGCGACGGCGCCGGCCGGGGCCGTTCCCCACCCCCTGGAGGGGTACGAGGGCTGCGGGGGGTGTCACGGCCCCGACGGGGTCTTTCCCTTCCCCGAGGACCACCGGGGGTTCCCCGACGGCGAGTGCACGGAGTGTCACCCGGGCCCTGGGGGCTGAGGGGCCCAACGCCCAGGGACCGGTTCTCTGACCGGGGCCGGGTGCTGCGATCCTTGCTTTCCTTTCTTCCGGGCCCGCTTCCCTCCTGCCTCCTGAGGACGCCGATGACGAAGAGCCCCTCCCGTACCCGATCGGCGGCTGCCCGACGCCGTGCCCTGTCCCTGGGTGCGGCGGCGGTCCTGGTCGTGGGCGTTGCGGACTTCCTCACCGGTGTCGAGCTCAGCCTGGAGATCCTCTACGTCGGCCCCGTGTACTTCGTCGCCTGGAGGGCGGGGCTCGGCCCGGGGCTGCTGCTGGCGGCAGCGGCCGCCCTGACGTGGCTCGGGGCGGATCAGGCGGCGGGCCACCGTTACGTCCTGCCCCAGGCGCCGTACTGGAACGCCCTGGGGGGCTTCCTAGTCTTTTCCGTCCTGGCGGGTCTGACGGCACGAAGCCGCGCCCTGCTCGCCGAGAGGGAGGCCGCCCGCCGGGCCTTGGCGCGAAAGAGCCGGGACCTCGAGCGGTCCAACTCCGAACTGCAGCAGTACGCGGCGGTGGCTGCCCACGACCTCAGATCGCCCCTGGTGGCCGTTGGGGGGTACCTTCAACTCCTGCGGCGACGTTTTTCCGACCCGCTCAGCCCAGAAGGCATCGGTTACTTGGACCAGGCGATGCGGGGCACGCGGCGGATGGAGGAGCTGATCGACGATCTGCTTGCCTATTCGGGGTTGGGAAGGGGGACCCGGGAGCCCGCACCGGTGGACACGGGTGCGGCGCTCGAGGAAGCCCTGACGAACCTCTCGGCGGAGATCGCGTCCTGTGGTGCCCGGGTGACCCACGACCGCCTCCCGATCGTCCCGGGCCACGCCACCGAGCTCGTCCAGATCTTCCAAAACCTGGTCGGCAACGCCGTCAAGTTTCGGGCGGACGAAACGCCCAGCGTCCACGTGGGGATGGAGGAGGGGCCCGAAGAATGGGTCTTCTCGGTCCGCGACAACGGAATCGGGATCGACCCGGGGGAGACCGACAGGATCTTCCGCCTCTTCGAGAGGCTCCACGGGGGTTCCACGTATCCGGGCACCGGCATCGGGCTGGCCATTTGCAAAAAGGTGGTGGAGGCCCAGGGTGGGAGGATCTGGGTGGAGTCCGAACCCGGGAAGGGGTCGACCTTCCGGTTTACGGTGCCGCGCCCGAAGGACCCCCCGTGAGGACCGTCCGGCTCCGGGCGGGCGCCCACCGCCGAGCGGCGCTCGGGCACCTTTGGGTCTTCTCGAACGAGATCGAGGACCTGGATCGGACCCTTCCTCCAGGCGACGACGTACGGGTGCTGGATGCCCACGGAGGGCTGGTAGGGTCCGGAACCTTCAACCCGGCGAGCCTCATCGCCGTGCGGCTCCACGCCCGGGGGGAAGAGCGGCCCCTCGACAGGGAGCTCGTCGCGGCCCGGATCCGCCGGGCCTGGGAGTGCCGCCGTTCCTGGCTGGGGGAGGAGGCGGCCGCGTGCCGCGCGGTGTACGGCGAGGCGGATGGCCTTCCCGGGCTCGTGGTGGACCGGTACGGCGAGCACCTCGCGGTGCAACTCCTCACGGCGTCCATGGATCGCCGCGCCCCGGGGGTTCTCGAGGCGCTGGAGGCCGAGCTCTCCCCCCGGGGGGTGGTCCTCCGCAACGACTCCCCGGCGCGGACACTGGAGGGGTTGGACCGCGAGGTGGCGCTGGGTGTCGGGGAGGTACCGCAAGGGGTGCATTTCCGGATGCACGGTCTCGAGCTCCAGGCCGATCTCTGGACAGGCCAGAAGACCGGTTTCTTCTTC
>CAZYJP010000152.1:0-5854 GCA_964647795.1 uncultured Thermodesulfobacteriota bacterium | reverse complement strand
GGGTCCCGACCACTCGGACACGGCCCCGCGCCGCGATCACTCATCGGGAGCCCTCCTCGAGGCCGGCAAGCCGTTCCATGTTTTGCCGCAGGGCCACGTACTCCCCTTCGGTCAGGCCCGCCCCCTGGGCCACGACCCGAGCGAAGGACTCCGGGATCAGGTCGCCGGGGGAGTGGGCGTCGGTATTGAGCACCAGCGGCGCGCCGGTCCGCCGAGCCATGGCGACCACGTGGCCGTTGGCAAGGCTGTGGCCCTTTCGGGCCGAAACCTCCAGGTGGACACCCGCCCCGGCGGCGAGCCGCGCGTCGTCCTCCGAGATCAGGCCCGGGTGGCTGAGGATGTCGGCACCGGCCGCAATCGCGGCCCGGTTGGTCCCGGGCTCCACCGGCTCCACGGGGCTCTCGCCGTGCACTACGATGATTCGCGCGCCGAGAGCCCGGGCCTCCGCCACGTACCGGCCGATGAGGGAGGGCGGCACGTGGGTGAGCTCGACCCCCGGGATGCACCGGATGGGACGAACCTGGGAATTCTCCTCGCAGGCCCGGATCACCCGGGGCAAGATCCAGTCGAAGGTCGACATGTCCGCGTGATCGGCCAGGGCGATGGCTCTCAGACCCACGGCCTGGGCCCGGCGGACGAGCTCGGAGGGCACGAGCTCGCCGTCCGAGAACAAGGTGTGGGTGTGCAGGTCGATCATCGTCTCCTCGAACGGCTTGAGGGCGCCCGGGGCGCCCTCAAGGTGGGTGTCATGCAGCCGGATACCGGTTCCATCGGACAAACTGGGCGCGCTCCTTGCGCGGAGGGACCTTGGTCTCCCCGGACGGGTAGCCCAGGGGTGTGAGGGCCACCACGTCCACGTCCGGCGGCGCCTGGAGCGCCCGGGCCGCCTCCGCCGCATCGAAGAGCCCGACGCACACGGTACCCAGCCCTTCCGCCTGGGCGGCGAGCAGGAAATTCTCCATGGCCAGGGCCACGTCGAAGACCCGCCAGTCGCCCCGGGGCGTGGCGGGCTCGCCCTTCTTGAACCCCGCCCTCCCCTTGCGGCCGCAGAACGCCACCACCAGGGGGGCCTCCATCATGGCACGAAAGGCCGGATTGGTCTCCGAAAGGGTCTTCTGCAGGGTTTCCTTGACGGCGAGATCGGAAATGACCACCACCTCGCAGCACTGGGTATGGGCCCAGCTCGGCGCCCATTGGGCCGCCTGGAGCAGCCGATCGAGCACGGTTTCGGGAACCGGATCCGGCAGGTACTTCCGCGCGGAGCGCCGGCCCCGGACGGCTTCGTAGAACTCCATGATCTACTCCCCAACTGCGCAGACAAACAGAGAAAATCCGCCCACTTCGAGCCTGGGTTATCTACCACGGGGGCCGGAGGGCCGTCAACAGATGTGGGGCTCCCGGATCCACCGCCTGGCACGTACTCGGAGCCGGGGAGCCCCTCCGCTTCGCCCCGCAATCCGCGATGTTTCGACGAGGCGTTGGCGAGGAAGCGGGTACGCCCAGCCTCACTCCTTTCTGCGGGCTTGGGCGAATCGGTCGAGGCGGTACGGGGCTGCGCTCCACGGCTCCCCGACCCCGCCGGAAAACTTGATGGTGGATTCCGGGGCTACACAGAGGCAGGGCTACCAGAGGCAGAGCCCCCAGGACCCGCCGGTGACCCAGAGGCCGGGAGCGGGGGTTGGCTCTGGCACGGGTTCGTGGGAAAATGCACCGCTACCCACCCTTCGCCCGAGCCAAGACTGCAATGAAGCAACGCACTGCTCTGCGCCGTACAGCCCCCCCGTGGGATCGCGCCTCTCCCCGAGCCTTGGGGGCGGCGGCCCTCGTCGCCTTCGGCCTGGCCGCCCTCGCGGCCGCTCAGGCTGCCTCCGTAGTGGTCACCGGCGAGGAAGTGTGCCTGGGTGAGGGGTGCGCGGTGGTGGGGCGCCTGACCAGAATCTCCCCCGCGCTGTTCAACCTCCTCGGAGCCGCGGTCTTTGCGACGGCCGGCGTCCTGGCCCTCCTGGCCCGCCACGCTCGCTCCTCCGGGGCGCCCCTGACCCTGCTCCGGGTCCTGGCCGGCGCTGTCCTGGCGGCGGAGGGGGTGCTCTTCGCCTACCAGCCCCAGATCGCCCAGGCCTGGTGCGTGTATTGCCTGATCATCCTGGCGGGAGCCGCCGCCCTCAACCTGCTCCTTGGGCTGCGTGCCGCTCTCCAGGGGGCGGCGGGGTTTGCCGCTTCGGCGACGATCTTCTCCCTGCTGACCTTCGTGCCGGTCCGGGCCACGCTGTCCGACGGCACCCTCGCGATCCGCCCGGGCACGGGACCCCGGGGGGGGGCCGAGCTCATCCTGCTCTTCTCGGAGGACTGCCCCCACTGCACGACGGTGCTGGAGGCCCTTCGAGCCAAGGACCGGTGCACGGTGCGGCTGAATCCCGTGGCCGAGCTCCCCGCGTCGTACTGGCCCGAGCTGCCCCGCAACCCCTCCTACGACCCCCGGGTCAACGTGGCCGCCGCCCGGCTACTGGGCCTGGAAACGATCCCGATCCTGATCGCCCGGGAGCCGGGAGACCTGAGGGTTCTCACCGGCGCGACCCAGATCCTTCGGTACGTGGAGGAGCAGTGCGGGGAGCCCGCGGCCCCGCCCCCGGACCTCCTCCTCACACCCTGGGGAGCGGGATCCCTGCTGGACCCGACTGCCGACGGCTGCGGGCTGGAGCTCGAGTGCGACTGAAGGCTCCCCCGAAACGACGCGGTTCGGCAAGGGAGACTGCAAGGAGTTGCCGGACGGGGAACGCGGGAAACACCGTCCCCTGGCGAGGGCCTGCCGGGCCGGTGGACGGAACGGGCCTCAACCCCGCGCCAGGTCCTTCCCAATCTCGAAGGCTTCTCTGTTGCCGGGAAAGTCAGGCAGGCGCTCCCGGACCACATCGAGGAGCGACTCCTCGGACACGGGGAGATTCCCGAGGGCCGAGGCCAGCCCGAGGGCGACGACGTTGACGCGCTTGAGATCGCCGAACCGGGCCTGACAGCCTCGCTCCATCGCCACGGGATACACGTGGGGGGTCACCTCCCGGAGCATCCCCCAGAGGGCGTCGAGGGGCGGGTACGCGGCCGCACCCAGCCGAACCGCCGTGGGGACGCGGGGTGCGATCTCGGAGATCACCACGGAACCCGGGTTCAGGGCCGGGATGCACCGCACGGCCTCCAGGGGCTCGAGGCTCACCAGCAGGTGAGCGCCCCCCGGGGGGATGACGCCGCCGAAGGACGCCTTGCGGGGATCGCCCCGCTCCGCCTCGTCCAGGACCCGGTAGCGCACGTTGGAGGTGACCGGGCCCTCCCGTTGGGCGCCCCCGCGCCGCTCGGCCCCCGACACCTCGACCCTCTCCCGGAGGCCGGCGAGCTTCAGCATGGTGCCGAGAGTGATCACCCCTTGCCCGCCGATGCCCGCGAGGAGAACGTCGCAGCACCTCACCCGACCGCCCTCCGCACCACCCGCGTGCGCGTGATGGCCGAGTTGGGGCACAGGGACTCGCAGACTCCGCAGCGCTGACAGAGCGCCTCGTCCACCCGGTAGCGGGGCTCCCCCGCCTGCAACTCCTCCCGGATGGCCGGGCACGCCAGGTCCCGATAACACCGGTGGCAGCGCTGGCACCGCTCAGGGTCCAGGTCCACGTACTCCTCCAAGTCCGCCGGAAAGGCCTTGGCCCGGCGGTCCGTCTGGAGCGCGCACTCCCCCTCCACGACGACCACGCGGACCCCGGTCACGTTGAGGGCATCCCGCAGGAGGTTCTCGAGACTCAGGGGTCGAAAGGCATCGGCACGGCGAACCCAGGGAACGCCGATGCTCTTCAGGAGGCCCACCAGATCGACGGGGGAGCGGGGAGTGCCGTCCAGAAGCCTGGACGTGGTGGGGCTCGGCTGGTGACCGGTCATCGCAACCCAGCCGTTGTCGAGGATGAGGAGCAGTAGGTCGGCCCCGTTTTGCACGGCGTTCACCACGGCCGGGACGCCGGAGTGGAAGAAGGTGGAGTCGCCGACGAGGGCCACTACGGGCTCCCCCGTGACCCGGGCGACCGCCTGGCCGGCCCCCGAACCGCAGTTCATGCAGGTGACCCAGTCCGAGACCCGAAAGGGGGGGAGCACCGCGAGCGTATAGCACCCGATGTCGCCAGCGTAGACGACCTCGCGGCCGGCGGCCTGGAGCAGGGCATACGCGGTCGCCCGGTGCGGGCAGCCCGGACAGAAGGCCCCCTGGCGAGGCGGGAGCTCCCCCGCGTGAGCTGCCAGGACCTCGGCCCCCCGGCGGCGGCGCGCCGGGACAGGCCGGGCAAGGGCCTCGGAGAGGCCCTCTAGGACCAGATCCACCCCCAACTCCCCGACCGCCGGGAAGAGCTCCTTGCCCACCACCGGCGTGCGCACCCCCGCATCGTAGCAGAGGCCCTTCGCCTGGAACTCCAGGAACCCCTCCGCCTCCTCCACCACCACGACCCGATCCAGGCCGGAGAAGAACCCCTGGACCGCGACCGGGTCGAGGGGGTAGCTCAGGCCGATCTTGAGGATCGGCAGCCCCTCGACCCCCAGGATCTCCAGGGCCTCGAGCACCGCGGGAACGTGCAGGCCCGAGGCAAGGATCCCCGTGCGGCCCGGGCCGGGAAGAAGCCGGTCGAAACCGAGGCTTGCCGCGTCGGCGCGCAGCCGCGCCACGTTGGCCAGGGCACGGGCGTGGTTGCGCACCGCCGCGTCGAAGAGATTGAGAAAACGGGCTGGGTTTCGCTCGAAACGTCCCCGGTACCGAGGCCCGTCCGGGAGGTCGCCGAGAGTCAGTGTCCCCATGTTGTGACAGAGCTTCGAGGAGGCATTGACGATCACGGGGAGGTCGTAGGTCTCGGAGAGCGCGAAGGCCCGGGCCGTCCAGTCCTTGGCCTCCTGGATGTCGGAGGGCTCCAAGATCGGCAGGTGGGTGTGCAGGCTGTACCAGCGGTCGTCCTGCTCCCCGGTGGAGCTCGTCGCGCCGGGGTCCGAGCCCACGACCACGACGACGCCGGCCTTCACCCCCGTGTACCCCGCGAAGTGGAGGGGCTCGGCGGCCACGTTCATCCCCACGTGCTTCATCGCGACCACCGCTCGCACGCCGGCCCAGGAGGCGCCCACGGCGCCCAAGGCCGCCACGTGCTCGTTGGTGCTGATCTCGGTGTACAGGCCCGGGAAATCCTCCCGCAGGTCCTGCAGGACGGTGGCGATCTCCGAAGCGGGGGTGCCGGGGTAGGTGGAGAAGTACCCCACCCCCCCTTCCAGTGCGCCCCTCGCCACGGCCTCGTTCCCCATGGCCAGAACCCGTTTCCCGGGCTCTCTCCGGGCCAGAGGGTTCATCGGTCCCCCTGGAGCCGCAGCGCCAGTTCCCGGGCCGATGGACCGCACCCAGGCTCGACCTGGAGGAGGAGGGCGGCCTCCCCTTCCGGGAGCAGCCCCTGAGACCAGTGCGCATGCTCGACCCACAGGATGGCGGGTAACCCGAGGGACTCGGGGGACGGTTCCCCGGGCTCCCACGGAACCACGCAGCACGTCGCGCCCTCCACGCCCAGGGCAGCCAGCCGGGCCCGTTCGGCCTCTGTCTCACACCGCCCCGCAGCCCAGAGCTCGAGACCGACCCCGTGTTCCCGGAGAAACCGCAGGAGCTGGAGAGGATCGAGGTCATACACGGTCCGGGCCGGGTTCCGCGGGTCCAGATGCCCGGCGAGGAGCAACGCCCCCCGGGCCCCCACGGCTTCGGCGGAGCGGGCCTCCCCGAGGAGCGCCGTTCGGTTGGCGTCCCGGCACACCAGGGGAACCACCACCTCCGTGCCCGGCGCAACGCAGAGGAGCTCCGGAACCA